>JAJZCP010000135.1 GCA_021846065.1 Acidobacteriota bacterium | reverse complement strand
CATCGCCGAGTATTATCCGGGATGGTTTGACTCCTGGGGCCAGCCGCATCACAGCAGCGCTCCCATTGAAAAGCAACTGGCCGACATGCAGTGGGTGCTGGCGCATGGCTACTCCATCAGCCTGTATATGTTTCACGGCGGCACAGACTGGGGGTTGTTGAATGGGGCAAACGTCGAGGGCGGCACATACTCGCCGCAAACCACCAGCTATGACTACTCCGCGCCGCTTGATGAGGCGGGCGATCCCACGCCGGCCTATTACGCATACAGGAAATTTTTGACGGCCTATGCGCCGCATCACACGCTGCCGCCGGTGCCCACGCAGACGCCGCTGATCCATGTTGCGTCCTTCACGCTGCCGCAGGCCGCCTCGCTCTGGCAAAATCTCCCGGCCCCGCAAAGCAGCGGCCAGCCGCTCACCTTCAGTCAGCTCGGGCTGCAGACCGGGTATGCTCTGTACCGCACGCAGCTGCATGGACCCATGCACGGCCAGCTTGATCTCGGCGGCGCGCGGGACTACGCGATTGTCTATCTGAACGGACACGAGATTGGCCGGCTGGATCGCAGGCTCGCGCAACATGCACTATCGCTCGATGTGCCGACAGCGACGGCACAGCTCGACATTCTGGTAGAGGACTCCGGCCGCGTCAATTTTGGCGCGCAGTTTCCGGATGACCGCAAAGGTCTGATCTTTCCTGTGCGGTTCGATGGGCACGCACTGCATGGCTGGGAGAATTATGCGCTGCCGGTCACAACCGCACCGACGCCATCCTGGAACACGGCCAGCGTTGCGGGGCCCGCGTTCCATCGGGGCAGCTTCACATTGCAGCAGGTGGGCGACACGTATCTGGATGTCAGCCAGCTCGGCAAGGGGGCGCTCTGGGTCAATGGTCATGCCGTCGGCCGTGTCTGGAAGATCGGGCCGCAGCAGTCAGACTATATTCCTGCGTGCTGGCTGCATCGCGGCCAGAACTCCGTCGTCGTGTTCGATCTGGATACCGAAAAAAATCCTTTGCTGACAGGCCGGCGTCACCACGTCTACGCCCTGCAAACAGCAGCGCGCTAGATCGCTGTTTAACCTGCTGGTGCCGTTGCCTTTTTGCTGTCATTCCCGCAGGGAATCTGCTTCTGCTTTTGTTTTCGCTTTCTTTGTTGTCATTCCCTCGGGGAATCTGCTTATGCTTTTGCTCTCGCTGTTCTTGCTGTCATTCCGTAGGGAATCCGCTTCTGCTTTTGATCTCGCCCTTTGCTGTCATTCCCGTAGGGAATCTGCTGGTGCTCCGGAAGCAGGCTCGGGGAGCACGGCCGCCGGCAGCGCCTCAAACTCCGGCCGGGCAAACAGATATCCCTGAAACAACTCCACTCCAAAATCTTCGAGCGTTCGGAGTTCTTCGCGCTTCTCGATTCCCTCCGCGATGGGCCGGATACCCAGCTCCCGGCACACGGAGAGGATGGCCGCAACGATGGTCCGGCTGGCATGCCGCTCGTGGATGTTGCGGGTGAGTTCCATATCGATTTTCAGGATGTCCGGCTGAAATTTCGCCAGAAGATTGAGGCCTGCGTACCCCGCTCCGAAATCATCGATCGCCGTCAGAAATCCGCGCCTCTTGTATTCGACGAAAATTGACTGGAGGTGCGCTTCATCGCGAACACGCTCCGACTCCGTGACTTCAAAGATGAGATTTGCTGTGGGGAAGCCTACGCGATGGGCTGCCCGGATGGTCGATTGAATGCACGCTTCCGGCCGGTACACCGCGCTTGGCATGAAGTTGATGGATAGCCTGCCGCCGGTCGCCACAAGCCCCAGCCGGCTGGCGAGCTCGATGGCCCGGACGCGGCAGGCCTGATCAAAGGCGTAAAGATTTTCCTGATTCAGCTGCGCCATGACGGCCGCAGCTGGCTCCTGCGCCAGTCCGCGCACCAGCGCTTCAAACGCAAATACGCTTCGCGTACGGGTATTGACGATGGGTTGGAACGCCATCGAGAACTGAATCGCATCGCCCTGGGGAGCCTGGCAGGCGGAACATTGCGCAGTCGGGACAACGGGAGCCGGCATAGAGATACTATCGGCGAATTGCCCGGAACCTTCATCCTGGATCTGGCGAAGCGCGCTAGCGCTGAATCTTGACCAGATTTTCGTTGCCGCCCAAGCCCGGGCTGGCATTTGCGGTCTGTGGCGCCCGCCAGTGGTCGATGTACGACACCTGGTGTACGCAGGAGACAGTGCAGTTTGGCGCGCACCCTTTTTCTGTAAGGAACTCCCGCTTCACATCGTCGCGTCCGTAGTCCGCAAGCGGTACGCCAGGGAAGCCGCGCTGCTGGGAGCAGTAATGCACCAGGCCGTTCTCGCAGATGTAGAGGTAGCGCGCGCCCGCGCGGCAGCGCCATTCATTGGGCTGGCCGTTGGCAATGGCTTCCTGAAAGTGGTTGAAGCGTGAATAGTTCTTTTTGCCGAGCGCGCGCACCTTGTAAAAAATGTCGCGTTCTTCCTCGCCCAGTGGCTTCAACTGACCGCTGCCATCATGAATGATCCCGATGGTCGAGGTAAAGCCCAGCGCGAGCGCCCGCTCCGCGATGGTCATCGCATCCTGGGGATGGCTGGTGCCGCCGCCGACGACGGAGTTGATATTCACGTGGAATTCCGCATGTGCGGCCAGCATCTGCAGCTTTTTATCCAGCACCTTCAGGCTCTTCTTTGAAACCTCATCGGGCTGCACGTTGTCGATCGAAATCTGCATGTGGTCCAGCCCCGCTCGGTTCAGCCGCTCAATGCGGTCGGGCATCAGCAGGTAGCCATTGGTGATCATGCCGGCAATGCGGCCATGGTGACGGATGCGCGCAATGATCTGGTCCAGCTCCGGATGCAGCAGCGGCTCCCCGCCGGAGATGGTGATGACGCTGGTGCCCAGGCGCGCCAGGTGGTCAATGCGGCGCAGCATCTCGTCAATCGGAACCGGATTCGAAACGTCGTCAAACTCGTTGCAATAGGTGCAGGCCAGGTTGCAGCGCCGCATGGGCACAATGTGCGCCATGTAGGGGTGCCCGGTCGACAGCAGCGCATGGCCGATGGAGGCCAGCTCGCGCGCGCGCCGCAGAGCGGCTTTCCGGCGTCGGACCAGTGGACTGACAGGGGGTATTGGGCTGGCGGCCATATCTCTTTATTGAATCACAGCGAAGGACGCAGCTACGACTTGGAGGCAGCCAGCGTCAATACCAGCGTGCGGTGCTGTCCGTGGCGCAACACTTCCAACCGGATGGCGTCATGCCGGTTTTCGCGCAGGATGTGGTTCCACCGGCTGCGGGTCGCCATGGCCGTGTCATTGGCCTTGCAGAGAATGTCTCCAGCGCGGACGCCGGCGCGCGCCCCGGGACTGCCCGCATCGACACTCTTTACCAGCAGGCCGGTCTTGTTGCGCATCCCAAAGTAGCCCGCCAGCTGCGGGTTCAGCAGTTCAACGTCAAGCCCCGTGTACGGAGGCGTGCCTGGTATGTAGCTCATCAGTCCGCCGTTGGAGCTGAAGGTCTTGCCGATCTCCGAGGGCATGGAGCTGAAGAAGCCGGAAGATTGCTGTGGCGTCTGCTGCGGGTCAGCGCCGTTGGCGGCGGCCGGGAGTGAGCCTGGCCGGCCCATGCCGTTTGCCGTTTCTCTGCCCGCGGCGTCTGCGGGGTTTGGCACCGTGTAGTGCTGCGACCATGCCTCCTGCTCAATGGTTTTGCGGTCGGCCAGCACCAGATTCATTTCGGAGGTGTGGCCGCCATGCAGAACCTCCAGCGCAACCGTGGCGCCCGGCGGCAGTTTATGGAGAGCTTCGCGCAGGTCTTCCGCGTCCTTCATCTTTTTGCCGTTCAACGCCAGGATCACATCTTTTGGCCGCAGCCCCGCTTTCCCGGCGGGCGCGTCATGGTCGACCGCTGCAATCGCAACGCCGGACTTCCCGGGTACCTGCAGTTTGTCGCGTTGCTGCTGCGTCAGATTTTCAAAGTTCACACCCAAGTAGCCGCCGGCATTTTTGTTGCGCAGTCCCGCACCCTCGCCCGTTGCGGCCGCCGCGCGGGTCAGCGGCAGCGTGGCCAATGCCGCCAGCGTCAGGCAGAGAATATTCGTTTTGGCGAGGGAGCTTTTCATGGGAACAGCATGCTACGCGGACAAGGAACCGCAGCCAGGCAGGGCCAGTTCACCGCAGTGTACCGGCCCTGTGTGCTTCTCTGGTGTTACTCGGTCGGTGGAATCGTCTGCAGCACTTTCAAAGATGCCTCGCGCATCTGCGGGTTGGCGTCCTCGCTGGCAATCGTATGCAGCACCATCCGCACGCTGCTGTCGGCTTCCACCGGCTCCAGCATGGTCAGGGCGCGGCTGCGGATGCGTTGGCTGGGATCATGCATCAGCGACTCGAGCACGGCATCGCGGATGCGGGAATCCTCCGCCACGTAGGGTTCCAAGCCATTCAGCGCCATCAGCCGCACGGCAGGGTCGCGGTCGTAGCGCAGCGCCACCATCAGGGCGGTCCGTACCGGCTCCGCCTGGCAGTCATGGCCGGCGCGGCACTGGTCCGCCAGCAGGCCGACGGAGTCGCTCTGCACACCCGGGTCGCCGGTATCTCCCGTCGCCATCAGCAGCAGTTTGCGCACCTCCGGATCGTCGATGGAACCTTCGACCGTCGCCGGTACCATCTGGTTGAAGTGCACCTCAACCATCTTGGTGTTGGGGTGCTGCACGATTCCGCTCACGCTCATCACTGCCGGTGCGCCGGAGTTAACGGGGGCTGCCAACTGGGCACGGGCGGCTTCCGAAGATGTCCGTTGCTCGTTCCAGAGATGGCCGCCGGCGGCGCCGATCGCCACGCCCAGTACGGCGAGCGAAGCCGCCATTCCGGGCGCTGCTTTCAATTGTGCAAACAATCCGAAGAAGCCCATCTGCGTGCGTTGCCACAGACTGGGTGAGGGCAGCAGGTCCAGCGCATTCTCCAGCCGGATGCGGCTCGCTGCCAGAAAACTGGCGGACGGCTCTTCCATCGGCGCAAACGCCATCGCCTGCTTTAAGGTTTCGTAAATATGCATCTCGGCCCGGCAGTGCTCGCACTTTGCCAGATGCTGCTGCAGACTGTGCGCCGCGTCATCCGCCAGCTCTCCGTAGATCGATTGCACGATGTGTTGCTCGGCAACACTGCATTTCATGGCCTGCTCCTTAAAATCAATCGCAACGTCCTGCCCCGGGCACGT
>JAJZCP010000134.1 GCA_021846065.1 Acidobacteriota bacterium | reverse complement strand
AGCGGGTCCAGGCCCACGCAGGCGGCCGCATTGTGCAACTGGTGCAGGGAGAACGCCCGGCGCTGGACTTCGATGACTTCGAATACTGGATCGATCGCTTTTCCGGTTACCCTCTCGTTCAGTTGATTGATCTGGATGCCGCCAAGAGAACCGGAAACAATCGAGGGCTGATCGAGCAGTTCGTGCGCAGACTTCCATGTCAAGTTGGCGGGGGTATCCGCACGTTGCAGGACGTGCGCGATTTGCTTGCCGCAGGCGCCTCCAAAGTGATTCTTGGCTCATCGCTGTTCGATGGCTCAAACGGCGCCAACGGTCTCATCCGGCACTCCTTTGCAGCCGAGCTGGCCGCCTGCGTGGGCCTGGACCCGCTGGTTTTCAGTGTCGATGCAAAAGGTGGCCAGGTCGCCGTGCGCGGATGGCAGGAGCAAATATCACTGGCGCCCGCGCAGGCCATGCGTGAGTTGGAGCCGTACTGTGGCGGATTTCTTTATACCCACATTGACGGTGAAGGCATGATGGCCGGATTTCCGATTGACGTCGCGCGCGCGTTGCGCCAGGAAACAACGCGGCAGTTGATCGTCGCCGGTGGAATCCGTTCGCAGGAAGAGATTGACACGCTGGACGCGATGGGCGTCGATGCAGTCGCGGGAATGGCGATTTATACCGGCGCTCTGCCCGCTTAATCGTCGCATCCTTTCAAAACTGAACCACGGGGCGAGACTTGTGGACTTTGAAAAGCTAAGAACGTTTCTCGAAGTTTGTCAGCTGGGCAGCTTCTCCCGCGCAGCGGAAAAGCTGCGGGTAACACAACCGGCCATCTCTGCACAGATCCGCTCGCTGGAAAAAGAGATGGGCGCCAGCCTGTTCGACCGCAAATCCGGCAAGGTGAGCACAACCGCGGCAGGGCGTGTGTTTGAGCCGTTCGCCGAGCACTGTCTGCAGTGCTATAGCCATATCCAGATGACCGTCGCGGATCTGCATCGCGCGCCGCGCGGAGCCATCTCAATCAGCGCCAACGAGACAACCTGCCTATACGTATTTCCTGCGATTTTTGCTGAGTTCCGCAAGCAATGCCCTAAGGTCGGCATCGGCATTGTGCGCGCCGAGCGGGCACGCACCCTGGAAGCTGTGCTCAAGCGGCAGGTGGACTTCGGCGTTATCTCCCTTCCATTGAAAGATAAACGCCTGTCGATCACTCCGGTGCATAAAGACGAGCTGGTGCTGGCCGTACAGCCGGACCATGCTCTGGCACAGCGTACAACGATCCGCGTCGAGGAGCTGGCGAAGTTTCCGCTCCTGCTCCCGAAGCAAGGACGGCAACGCGAACAGCTGGAAGGCATCTTCCAGATGCACGATCTGCAACCACGACTGGCGATGGAAGTAGACTCTGGAGAATTGCTGAAGCGGCTGATTGTTGCCGGCATGGGTGCGGGCTTTCTGCCGCGCATCAACTTTGTGGACGAAGAAAAAGCCGGCAAGTTGGTGGCGGTGCGGCTTGAGGGGGTACGCCTGGCCCGCGACCTGGCCCTGATTCACCACCGCGACCACGTGCTGACGCGGGCAGCACGGGAATTTCTGAATATCGCAACAGGAATCCGCGAGTAACGAACTGGGCGTCCCTCCGGGGTTTCCACCCGCTTGCCTGTCTTCCTACTGATGAAGGAGTCTTGTTGCTTCGTGCGATTTTCCCGGCTTGCCGCTGTTCTTACGATATCTACATTGGCCCTCTGTTCATCGGGGCTGGCCCAACAATCCAGCGGAGCTTCCGCTGCGCCGCAGCAAGCCCCCGCGACGGCGGCATTTCCCCCTGTCGCCGGCCCGTTAGTCTTGCCCGCACCGCGCTCCTTCCATTTGGGCCCTGTTGGAACCTGGGACGCAGGCGGTCTGGCGTCGCTGATGCCGATCAGCCAGACACACCCGGACGCTGGGGATGCCTCGACGCGTATTGAATTCAGCAATGCGCAGGCTTTTCTGCAGAAGCCTACGGGTTGGCTGCAATTCTATTTTCAGATCGGCGCTTATAACCTTCCGTCGCTGGGCGCTCCGCTCTACTCGACTGCAACGGAAGTCTCCAGGCTATATGGGCCTGTGCCTGTCGCATATCTGCAGATCACGCCTTCGAGATCCTTCAATATTCAGGCGGGCAAGCTGCCTTCGATATGGGGTGGAGAAGCACTATTCACCTTCCAGAACATGAACGTCGAGCGCGGCCTGCTATGGAACCAGACGAACGCCATCAATCGCGGCATCCAGCTCAACTACATCCATCGCGCCCTCACTACTTCGCTCAGCTGGAACGACGGATTTTATTCCAACCGCTGGAATTGGCTGTCAGGCGCCGTCAATTATGCATTGGACAGTAAGGATACTTTAAGCGCGACAGCGGCTGGGAACATCGGACGAACCGGCTACTCCACCTTCGCGACGCCTGTTTTTCAGAACAACACCAGTGTTTATGACCTGATCTATATCCGCAGCTCCGGGCCGTGGAAGCTGCAGCCGTATTTTCAATACACGCGTCTGGCACAA
Source organism: Acidobacteriota bacterium (assembly GCA_021846065.1). The sequence goes on along the minus strand of JAJZCP010000134.1, from coordinate 2,695 downwards.
CAGACAGCGATCGGCGCCGATCGCACCACGACGACCGTCGGCGCGGCATTTCTGGCCTCGCGTACCCTGGGACAGCATTGGGCTCTGGCGGCACGCGGGGAGATCATTCAAAACTCCGGCAAGGTCGGAGGTGCGTCGCTCAATCTGATCTACGGACCGGGCAGCGATGCAGGCTCCGTGACCCTTACGCCTACTTACCAGCGCAAACACGCCTACGCGCGCGGAGAGTTTTCCTGGGTTGGCGTGGCCAATGCCGGACCTGGCGACGCGTTCGGCCCGTTCGGGGGAAACAAAACGCAGATGCGAGGAACGATTGAAGCTGGCGTGATGTTTTAACGCGCCGTTATCGCGCTCCGGCCGTTGCCATCTCGGCCTGCTCCAGCATCCGCGGCGCCATCAGATAGCGATCCATCGCGGCCGCAGCTTTTCGCCCCTCGGAGATTGCCCAGACCACCAGCGATTGTCCGCGCCGCAGATCGCCCGCTGCAAACACGCCCGGCACAGAGGTCATAAAATCGGCACCGGCGGCGACGTTTCCACGTGCGTCGAGTGCGACCCCAAGCTGCTCCAGCAGTCCGCTGCGCACCGGCCCAAGAAAGCCCATCGCTAACAGAACCAGGTCCGCGCGCATGACGAACTCCGATCCGGGTTCCGGCGCAAATTTTGGCGGAGGTCCGACACGCACGGCATGCAGCTCCTTCACATTGCCCTGATCATCGCCCGTAAAGCGGGTGGTCGCGACGCTCCAGTTCCGTCTGCCGCCTTCTTCGTGAGCGCCTTCGGTACGCAGCTGCATGGGCCACAGCGGCCATGGCGTCAGGGGCGAACGCTCCGCCGGAGGCGTCGGCATGATCTCAAATTGCTCAACAGAGGCGGCCTTCTGCCGGTGACAGGTTCCCAGGCAATCGGCTCCCGTATCTCCGCCGCCGATGATGATGACGTGTTTGCCCGCTGCGGAGATGGCCGTGTGCTCTGCCACTGCATCCCCTTCGCAACGATGGTTCTGCTGGGGCAGAAATTCCATCGCGTAATAAATGCCTTTCAGCTCTCTCCCGGGCACCTGAAGGTCGCGGGGATGTTCTGCGCCACCGGCTAACAGAATGGCGTCGTGGGTGCGACGCAGTTCCTCCACATCCACATTGCGGCCAACGTGCGCACTGGTGACAAACTCCACGCCTTCGGCCTGCATCTGTTCCAGCCGGCGGTCGAGGACCGTCTTCTCCAGCTTGAAGTTGGGAATGCCGTAGCGCAGCAGGCCGCCGATGCGGTCGGCCTTTTCATAGACGCGGACTTCATGGCCAGCGCGGCGCAACTGTTGCGCAGCGGCTAATCCTGCGGGGCCGGAGCCGATCACTGCCACGCGTTTCCCAGTCAGCACGGCGGGCGGTTCGGGCTGCACCCAACCTTCTTCAAACGCGTGCTCAATAATGCTCTTCTCAATCTGCTTGATCGCAACCGGAGGAGCATTGATGCCAAGAACACAGGCAGCCTCGCACGGCGCCGGGCAGATGCGGCCGGTGAACTCCGGGAAATTGTTGGTCGCGTGCAGACGGCGGATCGCCTCTTTCCAGCGGCCGCGATACACCATGTCATTCCAGTCTGGAATGATGTTGTTGACCGGGCAGCCGGAGTGGCAGAACGGCACGCCGCAATCCATACAGCGGGCCGCCTGCTCCTGCTGCTTTTCTTCAGGAAACGCGCGGTAGATTTCAAACCAGTCATTCACGCGCTCCGTCACAGGACGTCGCTCCGGAAGCTCGCGCGAAAATTCCATAAATCCAGTGGGCTTAGCCATGGAGCACCTGCCGGGTCATTGAAGTTGTTTCTGCTGCGTGGGCCGCCGGCAGCATCACCGGACGGCTGCGCAGCACGCGGCGATACTCATGCGGAAAGACCTTGACGAAGCGCGAGAGACTTTCGCGCCAGTTATCGAGAATCCAGCCGGCGCGTGGGCTGCCGGTCAGGTCGCGATGCCGCGTGATCAGCGCGCGCAGCGTAAATACATCCTGGGTTTCGGTGAGCGGCTCAAGATCGACCGACGCCTGATTGCAGCGCTTCTGGACGAACGATCCGCCCTCGTCGAACACAAACGCGATGCCCCCGCTCATGCCTGCTGCAAAGTTCCGCCCGCAAGATCCGAGCACGACGACCAGCCCCTTCGTCATGTACTCGCAACAGTGATCGCCAACCCCTTCAACCACGGCGGTCGCGCCAGAGTTGCGGACTGCGAAGCGTTCGCCCGCAACGCCGCTGAGAAATACTTCCCCGCTGGTGGCTCCATAGAGGGCTACGTTACCCAGCAGCACGCTCTCTTCCGGCAGGAAGCTAGACCCGCGCGGAGGATACATAACGATGCGGCCGCCGGATAGGCCTTTGCCTACGTAGTCATTCGCTTCGCCTTCCAGCGTGAGCGTAATGCCGTTGGGCAGGAATGCACCAAAGCTCTGGCCCGCGGAGCCAGCAAAGTTGAACCGGATCGTATCGTCCGGCAGTCCTGCCGCGCCATAGCGGCGGACGACTTCACCGCCCAGCATGGCGCCAACGGTGCGATGAATATTCCGCACAGCCAGCGAAGCCGACACCGGCTTGCCCTGCTCGAGCGCCGGGCGCGCCAATTCGATCAGTTCATGATCCAGCGCCTGATGCAATGCGTGGTCCTGCGCCTGGGTGCAGCGGCGCGCCACACGCGCGGGCA
>JAJZCP010000133.1 GCA_021846065.1 Acidobacteriota bacterium | reverse complement strand
GCCGACCACCCGCCGTTGCAGTTGCAGTTGCTTTTGCAGTTGCTTTTGCCTTTGCTTTTTGGCTGTCATTCCCGAAGGGAATCTGCTTTTGCTTTTGCTTTTGCAGTTGCAGTTGCAGTTGCAGTTGCTTTTGCCTTTGCTTTTTGGCTGTCATTCCCGAAGGGAATCTGCTTTTGCAGTTGCCTTTGCCCACCGCATCGCGCAGGGATCGATGATGTAACGAAAAAATCAACAAATTCACCGAAAGGCGTTAACCAGAAAAATAATATACCCCCCCCTCCCCCTGAGAAAAAACAAATCTCGATCTCCAGCTCCGGCAAAAGCAAAAAGGGTTGCCGCGATCCAGCAGCAACCCTTTTCTATTGTTTCACTTCGGCTTAGGAAACGCGTTCGATCGTCACCGACTCCAGCACCACCGGCTTCACCGGCTTGTCCTGGCTGCTGCGCGGAACCTGGGTGATCTTGACGGCAATCTCCTGGCCTTCGACCACTTCGCCAAAGATCGTGTGCTTGCCTGTCAGCCACGTCGTTGCGGCCACGGTGATGAAGAACTGGCTCCCGTTGGTATTCGGTCCGGAGTTGGCCATCGCCAGTTTGCCCGGCTTGTCGAAGCTGTGCCGCGAGCCGCGTGTCTCGTCCTGGAAGCGATAGCCGGGGCCGCCCATGCCGCTGCCGGCCGGGTCGCCGCCCTGCACCATGAAATCCGGAATCACGCGATGAAAGATCGTTCCATCGTACAGCTTGTCCGTCGAGGTCTTGCCGGTCAGCGGATGCTTCCACTCCTTTTTGCCTTCGGCCAGATCGATAAAGTTCGCCACCGTCACCGGCGCATCTTCGGGAAACAGCCGAACCGTGATCTTTCCCTCGCTGGTGTTGAAGATCGCATACGTACCCGTTGTCAATTCCATCAAAACTTCCTTTCGGTTGGTCCGGAACGCGCGCTGCACGCTTCGGAAAGTGGATCAATTCGGCGTTGTCGCCGCGGCCGACGGATTCGCCGGCAAAGGCGGAACCGGCTCGCCTTCCGGCACAATTGTCACCTTGTTCAAAACTACCGGCGTCAGCGGCTTGTCGCTGCCATCGCGATCCACGCGCGCAATGGCTTTCACCACTTCCACGCCGTCCGGATCACACTGGCCAAAGATCGTGTAATGCTGATCGAGCGAAGGATAGGCCTGTTCGGTAATGAAGAACTGCGCGCCGTTGGTATTCGGCCCACTGTTGGCCATCGCCAGTCGCCCCGGCTCGTCAAAGTTCAGATTCGGGTCAAACTCATCGTCAAACTTGTATCCCGGATCGCCCATACCCGTCCCTGTCGGGTCGCCACCCTGGATCATGAACCCAGGAATCACGCGATGAAACGTTGTCCCGTCGTAGTACGGCTTGCCGTGTACCTTCTGCTGGGTCGCCGGGTCAATCCAGTCCTTGCTGCCCGTCGCCAGCGCGATGAAGTTGGCCGTCGCCGTCGGTGCCTGCTGCTGATAAAACTGGCAGACAATCCGCCCCATCGAAGTCTGAAAGATCACGTGGGGTCCGTTGGGATGCACATAGGCCGAGGCCTGCGGAGCCGGCCCATCCGGCAGGTCAGCATCGGAGGCCGGAGTCGCCTGCGTAGCCGGAGCCGATGAGCCGCTAGGCGCTGCCTGCCCCTGCGCCATGCACCCGGCGCTTGTCACCAGGGCACAAAGAAGAATCCATGAAGTTCGTCGCATCACCTGTCAGGATAAATCACCGCGCCGCCTCACGACTCCTCGTTTTCTCTCAGTTTCGCCAGAGCTGAAAAGTCTTCGAGCGTCGTCGTGTCGCCGGAGATATGGCCGGTCGTTGCCAGCTCTCGCAGCAGCCGTCGCATGATCTTTCCGCTGCGCGTCTTGGGCAGCACCTGCGTGAAGCGAATCTCCTCCGGTCGCGCCAGCGCACCAATCTCCTTCGTCACCCAGCGCTTCAGTTCGTCCTTCAGCGCATCCAGGCTTTCGCTGACGGCCGTAGCGGCATCGAGCGTCACAAACGCCACAATCGCCTGGCCTTTCAGCTCGTCCGGGCGACCGACCACGGCGGCTTCCGTCACCTTCGGGTGGGCCACCAGCGCCGATTCCACCTCCATCGTGCCCAGCCGATGGCCGCTCACATTGATCACGTCATCCACGCGGCCCATCAGCCACAGGTAGCCGTCTGCATCCCGTCGCGCGCCGTCGCCGGTGAAGTAGCAACCGGGCACATCCGACCAATACGTCTTCTTGTAGCGCTCCGCATCGCCATAGACCGTTCGCGCCATCGATGGCCACGGCCTGCGCACCACCAGCAATCCGCCGCTGCCTGCCGGAACCGTCTTGCCGCTTCGATCCACCACATCCGGCTCAATGCCAAAGAAGGGAAGCGTCGCCGATCCCGGTTTGGCTGGCACCGCGCCCGGCACGGGAGCCACCATGATGCCGCCCGTCTCGGTCTGCCACCACGTATCCACAATCGGGCAGCGTCCGCCGCCAATCTTCTCCCGATACCACATCCACGCTTCCGGATTGATCGGCTCGCCCACCGTGCCCAACAGTCGCAGCGAACTCAGGTCATGCCGCTCCACATGCTCGTTGCCCCATTGCATAAAGGCGCGAATCGCCGTCGGAGCCGTATAGAAAATCGTCACCTTGTGCTCTTCAATCAACTGCCAGAAACGCGAAAAATTCGGATAGTTCGGCGCGCCTTCGTACATCATCACGGTTGCGCCGTTGGCCAGCGGACCGTAAACCACGTAGCTGTGTCCGGTGACCCAGCCAATATCCGCCGTGCACCAGTAGACATCGTCCTCGCGCAGGTCAAAGATGTACTTTGTCGTCAGATAGGTCTGCACACCGTAGCCGCCGGTCGTGTGCACCAGTCCTTTCGGTTTGCCCGTCGTGCCCGAAGTATAGAGGATGTACAGCGGATCCTCGGCGTCCATCGGCTCGGCTGCGCACACCGGCTGGGCCGCGGCCAGCAGTTCGTGCCACCAGTGATCGCGTCCGGCCTGCATCGGGATAGCGCTTCCGGTTCGCCGCAGCACCACCACGTGCTTCACGCTCGGAGCCTGCTCCAGCGCCTGGTCCACGGTCGTTTTCAGCGGAATCTCGTTGCCGCGCCGCCAGCTTCCGTCCTGCGTCAGGATGGCCACGCACTGCGCGTCGTTCACGCGATCCGCAATGGCGCTGGCCGCAAAGCCGCCAAAGATCACCGAATGCACGGCGCCGATGCGCGCGCAGGCCAGCAGGGCAATGGCCAGCTCCGGCGTCATGCCCATGTAGATTGCCACACGGTCACCTTTTTGAATGCCCAGCGACCGCAACCCGCTGGCTGCGCGCTGCACCTGTTCATGCAGCTCGCGATAGCTGATGCGGCGCACCTCGTCTGCCGGCTCGCCCACCCACAGCAGCGCGGTCTTCTCCGCGCGCGCGCCCAGCGCATGACGATCCACGCAGTTGTGGCACAGATTCAGCTTGCCATCGACAAACCACTTTGCTTCGGGCAGCTTCCAGTCCAGCACACGCGTCCACGGAGCGAACCAGTCCAGTTCCCGCGCTGCTTCAGCCCAGAACGCCTCCGGATCGGCAATCGAATGGGCGTACTTCTGCTGATATTCGGCAAACGACTTCACATGCGCTTCGGCGGCAAACGCGGCGCTTGGCGTAAAGATGCGATTCTCTCGTAAACTGGACTGAAGGTTCTGGTCTGGCGATTCGGTAGGTGAAGCCTGGCTCATGCAAATTACTCCTGAAAGGAATCGGTCAGGTTCAAAATGGATTTAACTGGAAGCGATGCAAGCCGCCCGAAGACGGACTACTGACCTGGAACGATCCCGCATTGCAACGCAATCAATCCGTTTTGCAAGGCACAGATCGGTCGAATGCAACAATATCGGTTGAGACACAGGCCGGGCAAGCGCGGCAGTGACGGATGCAATTCTGAAGTCACTGGCGTGATGCGAAAGTGATTCGGGAATGCGCGCCGCAATGACACTGAAGAAAAGCCCGGTGCAAGGCTTCTCACGCGTTTCTCCAACCCGTTTCCCACTGGAAAGGTAACCTGACTTCGTGCAGACTTCTACCTCCTTGCAGGATTCCCGCACTTCGGTTCGCGTCGTCGCCATCGCCGCCGTGCTCACGGAAGAGTTACTCACTCAGGCGCGGCAGTCAATCGTCGCGCACTCCGGGCAGATTGAGGCGGAGCGTTGGCTGACGGCTGCGCCGATGGGCATCTTTGGCCGCGGCGCAGTCGAGTGGACGGTGCAACTGCCCGCCGAAGCGATGGAGTCGCTGCGCACTGGATTCCGCTCCTTGTCCGAAGCTGCGCGCGCCGATTTTGCCGTGCTCTCCGGTTCACTCATTGGGCAGGTTCCGCGCATGGTTGCCTTCGATATGGACTCGACGCTGATTCAGGGTGAAGTCATTGATGAATTGGCAAAGCTGGCCGGCGTCGGCGACCAGGTTTCGGCCATCACCTCCGCCGCCATGCGCGGCGAACTGGTCTTTCAGGAGAGCTTTCGCAAGCGTGTGGCGCTCTTGCGCGGATTGCCGGAGTCTGCCGCTCTCGGCCTGCTCGGAAGCATTTCGCTGATGCCCGGCGCGGAGCGTCTGTTTGCCGTGCTGCGCGCTCTCCATGTGCGCACAGTCGTGCTCTCCGGTGGATTCACCTTCTTTGGCGTGGATTTGCAGCGGCGGCTGGGCATCGACGAGATCCACGCGAATCTGCTCGACATGCGCGACGGCGTGGTGACCGGCGAGATTCGCGGCGAGATTGTCGACGGCGCGCGCAAGGCGGCGTTGCTGGGCCAGATTGCCACGCGCGAACAGATTGCACTGCATCAAACCGCAGCCGTTGGCGACGGTGCCAACGATCTGCCCATGCTGCGCCTCAGCGGACTCGGCGTGGCCTTCCACGCCAAGCCGCTGGTGCGGGCCAGCGCCGAATGTTCAATCTCCTATCAGGCACTCGATGCGCTGCTGTATCTGTTTGGCCTCACCGACGATGCGATTCAAAGGTGCGAAGCACAGGCCCGGTGATTGTCCTATCCAGCACACTTCATGCCGAATAGCGCTTCTGGTGCCAGGCCCAGGCCGTCCGCAGAATCGCGTCCAGCGTGGTGTAGCGCGGCGTCCAGCCCAGCTCGGCGATGGCTTTGGCGCTGGAGGCGACCAGCGTCGCCGGGTCGCCCGGTCTGCGCGGACACATCTGCACAGGAATCGCGTGCCCGGTCACGCGCCGCGCGGCCTCGATGATGTAACGAAAAA
>JAJZCP010000132.1 GCA_021846065.1 Acidobacteriota bacterium | reverse complement strand
CGTAATTGCGGTTCCATTTGGGAATTTCGACGACGTAGCTGCCGGGTCCGGTAATGACCGCCTGACAGCCAAGGCGCGAGTTCAACTGCACGTCCGCCGCGGTCTCCATGCGGTCAAGCTCGTCGTCGTCCGCTTCGCTCAGTCCGGCAGCGCCTTGCTTGATCCAGAGATGGCAAGTGGTGCATGCGCAGGAACCGCCGCAAGCGTGATCGAGAAAGATGCCGAAGTTTTCCGCGACATCGAGGAAGGACATCGGCTTGCCGTGATGGTCGTAGGGCATGGTCCCATAGTCGAACTCCACAGTGCGGTTTTCCGGCAGGAAGGTGACGCGCACCACGCCGGCAGCGGGCGGCTTGCTTAAATCAACGGGCCTTTCGGTATCGATACTCATCGCGTGTGCCATGGTCCTGCTTTCGTGTGCTTAATTTTCAATCTCCGCGGGTGCAATCGCGTGCGGGGCGGTCGGTCCGTCGCCCATGTCCTCGCCGGCGGCGTCCATCGTTTTGCCCTTCATCGCGGAAGTGACGGCCACGTCCATCTGCAGCTCGGCGAAGTTCCGCGTCGCGTAATCGAGCGCCGTAATCGCATCGCGAATGGCATGGTAGTCATTGCCGTTCCGGGAAGCGTCCACGGCGGCGCGGGTTTCGCGAATGCGCGCGATCTCGACCGGGTTGAGCAGCTTCCACGCTGGATTGGACGGCGCCTTATCGACCGCGATCAAAATATTTTCCGCTTCGTTCTTCGCCTCGATCAGTTGCCGCTGGCGGAAGTCCTCCTCGGCGTTATCGAAGGAATCGAGGATCATGGTTTCTACCTGCTCGTCGGACAGACCATAGGTTGGCTTGACTTCAATTTCCGCCTGCTTGCCGCTGCGCTGTTCGCGCGCCGAGACCTGCAGGATGCCGTTGGCGTCGATCAGAAATTTCACTTCAATGCGCGGCATTCCGGCCGTCATCGGAGGGATTCCCTTCAGGTCGAATCGCGCCAGGGAGCGGCAGTCTTTCGCCAGTTCGCGCTCGCCTTGGACGACGTGGATGGCCACATTGGTTTGGCCGTCGACGCCGGTGGTGAAGTGCTCGGTAGCGGAGGCTGGGATGGTGGAGTTGCGCTGAATGATCCGGGCGACGACGCCGCCCAGCGCTTCGATTCCAAGCGACAGGGGAGTTACGTCGAGGAGCAGCATGTCCTGGGTGGCCGCTGAATCGCCCGCCAGAATGTTGGCCTGCACCGCTGCGCCGAGCGCAACCACTTCATCGGGATTCATTTCGGCGTGGGGCTTTTTTCCACGCGTCGCCAGTTCGAACAGGTCCTCCACGAGCTTACGAACGCTGGGGATGCGGGTGGAGCCGCCGACGAGCACGACTTCGCCGATCTCTGCCACGGGAATTCCGGCATCCTGAATCGCCTGTTTGCAGGGTGCGATGGTGCGCGCAATGACTGGCTGAATCAACTCCTCAAACTGTGCTCGCGTGATTTCACGCCGATAGCGTTTGCCGTCGGGCAATGGCACGTCGAGGGTAGTGGAAGGAGCGGACGACAGCGCGATTTTGGCTTCGATGACGGCCTTACGAATTGACTGGACGGCCTGGCCGTTGCTCCGCAGGTTGAGGCCCAGATCGCCGCGGATATCGTCGAGCGCAATCGCAATAAGAAGATTGTCAATGTCGTCGCCGCCGAGATGGGTGTCGCCATTGGTTGCGATCACTTCGAAGATACCATCGTGGAGCTTCAAGATCGAGATGTCGAAGGTGCCGCCGCCGAGGTCATACACCGCAACGATACCGTCCTTCTGTTTGTCCAGACCGTAGGCGAGAGCGGCGGCAGTCGGTTCATTGACAAGGCGCAGGACTTCAAGCCCGGCGATGCGGCCGGCGTCTTTCGTCGCCTGACGCTGCGCGTCGTTGAAGTAGGCAGGTACGGTGATGACCGCTTTTTTGACAGCGATGCCGGGGCCGAAAAAGCGCTCGGCATTCTGCTTGAGCTGCCGCAAAACATAAGCGGAAATTTCAGGCGGGGTAAATTCCCGCGCGCCGAGCTGGATGCGAAGCACTTCTCCGGGAGCCAGGTCCTGCGCCAGGCGGAAGGGAAAGAACTTCAGCTCTTGCTGCACATCTTCTACGCCGCGGCCCATCAGCCGCTTGGCGGAATAAACGGCGCGGCCGGAAGACTCCATCAACTGCGGACGGGCTGCGTTGCCGACGACGATGCTGTCTTCCGCAGTGAGCGCAACTACGGAGGGGACGAGGTTCGAGCCGTCTTCGCCGGGAATGACCACCGGCTGCTCGCCCTGCATGAAGGCGACCAGCGAGTTGGTCGTCCCCAGATCGATTCCCACAACGCGTTCCTGCAATGCTTCTGCCATGCTCATTGTCTTTCTTTCCTGTGCATCAACTGCCGAGCGCCTGTTGCACATCGCGCACCAGGTTGCGAATGTAACTGCGGCGATTCAGCAGGTCCAAAATTTTCTGTTGCGCGGCCTGCTGCGCGGCCATGTCATCCACATCCGCTGCCTTGTCCCAGTCGGCCCACAAGGCCTGCAGCTGATCCATCGCGGACTCGAGCTGCGATTCGAAATTCTGTCGCGCAGCCTGCAGATCGGCCTTCAAGGCTGGATCGTCTTCCCCGCTGGCGTGCGCCATGCCCATCTCTTCCAACTGCATATTCAGCTCGAAGACTTCCTCCAGCAGGTCCGGCGGAACGATCTGCTGCTTCGCTGTGCCGCTGGCCGTCGCCGCATCCGTGGCGTCGCGCGACTGCTCTTCCAGGCGAATCCCCTGCAGCTCGAGAACATATTCCGTGCGCCGCAGCGGGTCGCGCAGGGTACGCCATGCGTCGTTGAGCAAAGAGCTCTTTTCCAGGCTCCACTGCTGTTCATGCGCGCTGGCGCGGGCATATAGGTCGGGATGCAATTTTCTGCTGAATCGATAGAACTGCTTTTCAAGCGCGTCGCGATTCAACTGGAAGCGGCGGGGCAGGCCAAAGAACTGGAAATAATCGGCGGGCATATTGGGCTGCAACTTGCCGCAGGCCGCGCAGAACTGTGCCTGCTCGTCATTGTCGCTGCCGCAGGACCAGCACGCAATTTTTGTCGTCGGCTCCGTAAGTAAGGTCATGGTCGATTCAAGCAACGTGGTCCGTTCATTCTGCGCGCAGTGAAAAAACCGGAGGGCGATTGCCTGGCGAACATTGTCTGGATTCTTCGCTGCGCGCAGAATGACATCGCCCGCTGGGAAGGCCGCACTTCAGCCCGAGAAGGACGAACCGCAGCCGCACGATTTGGTTGAGTTCGGATTGATGAAGTTGAAGCCCTGGCGCATCAGCGTTTCTTCATAATCCAAAATCATGCCATTCAGATAGATGAAAGACTTTGGATCGACGAAGACGCGCACGCCATCATGGTCATACACGCGGTCGCGCTCGCGCGGCTGGGTGTCGAACTTGATGTTGTAAGACAGCCCCGAACAACCGCCACCCTGCACGCCAAGCCGCAGGCCGCCCTGCTCGGGAGAGATGTTCTCCTTTGCCATGGCGATGCGGATGCGCTTGAGCGCGCGATCAGTCACCTGAATTCCCTTCTGGGGAGAATTCGGCGCGACAGGCTGGCCCGCAGCCTTGGGCACGTTGCCGATGGTGACGGTCTGTGTGACTGGCTCTGTCATGCTCATCGTCCGTCCAGCAGCTAGTTGACGGCCGCTGCCGCAACCGGTTCGCCGACTGCGACGTTCTTCTTTTTCCAGTCGCCGATGGCGGCGCGAATGGCGTCTTCCGCCAGCACGGAGCAGTGGATTTTGACCGGTGGCAGGGACAGCTCTTTTACGATGTCCGTGTTCTTGATCTCCAGCGCTTCATCGACGGTCTTGCCCTTCACCCACTCGGTCGCAAGCGAGGAAGAAGCGATCGCCGAGCCGCAGCCGAAGGTCTTGAACTTGGCGTCTTCAATCACGCGCGTGTCGGGGTTCACCTTGATCTGCAGGCGCATGACGTCGCCGCACTCCGGCGCGCCAACCAGGCCGGTGCCGACTTCCGTGCTGGCCTTGTCCATCTGTCCCACGTTGCGCGGATTGTTATAGTGATCGATTACCTTTTCGCTGTAAGCCATACATCCTCCAAGTACTTAAAACTGTTAAATATCGTTCAGTGCGCCTGCCATTGCACCTTGGTAAGGTCGATGCCCTCTTTCGCCATTTCATACAGCGGCGAAAGTTCGCGCAGTTTCTGCACCACATCGATGACCTTGTCGGCGACGTAATCCACTTCCGCTGTGTTGTTGAAGCGACCCAGGCCGAAGCGGATGGAGCTGTGCGCGACATCGTCTCCGAGGCCGAGCGCCTTCAATACATAGGATGGTTCCAGCGTGGCCGAGGTGCAGGCCGAGCCGCTGGAAACCGCGATGTCGTTGATGCCCATCAGCAGCGACTCGCCTTCCACATGGACAAAGCTCATGTTCAGGTTGCCGGGCAGATGGTGCTCCATCGAGCCGTTGATGTGGATGAAGTCGAGGCTGGATTCCAACTTTTTCTTGAGCCGGTCGCGCATGGCGGTGAGCCGCTCGGACTCCGCCTGCATCTCTTCGCGCGCAATCTCACAAGCCTTGCCCAGGCCGACGATGCCGGCAACGTTCAGCGTGCCGGAGCGCATGCCGCGCTCGTGACCGCCGCCATCGATCTGCGGAGCGATCTGCACGCGCGGATTGCGGCGGCGAACGTAAAGAGCGCCGACACCCTTGGGCCCGTAAATCTTGTGCGCCGTCAGCGACAGCACATCGATGTTCATCGCGTTCACGTCCACTGGCACCTTGCCGACGGCCTGGACCGCATCGGTGTGGAACAGTACGCCGCGCTCGTGGCACAGCTTGCCGATTTCGGCCACCGGCTGGATGACGCCAATTTCATTGTTCGCGAACATGATGGTGACGAGAATGGTCTTGTCGTCGATGGCGCGCTTCAGGTCTTCAATGTCGATCAACCCGTCGGCCTTGACCGGCAGATAGGTGACACGGCAGCCTTGCTTTTCCATGCGCTTGCAGGTGTCGAGCACGGCCTTGTGCTCGGTGACCTGGGTGATGATGTGGTTGCCGCGCTCGCGGTACATCTCGGCGATGCCCTTGATGGCAAGGTTGTTGCTCTCGGTCGCGCCTGAGGTGAAGATGATCTCTTTCGCGGTCGCGCCGATCAGCTTGGCGATCTGTTCGCGCGCCGTATCGACGGCCTGTTCCGCTTCCCAGCCAAAGGAATGATTGCGGCTGGCGGAGTTGCCGAATTTA
>JAJZCP010000007.1 GCA_021846065.1 Acidobacteriota bacterium | reverse complement strand
CCGAGCAGGGGATGGTCTGAAGCTCTTCCTGAAGGAAGACCTGATGCCTGCGGCGGTCGAGCGGCCGCTGTTCATCCTGGCGCCGATCATTGCGCTGGCTTGTGCGCTTACCTCCATCGCCGTGATGCCGTATGGCCGCGATATCCGCTGGCATGGCGTGGATATGTTCCAGATCGCCAACATTAACGTAGGCCTGCTGGTGATCCTGGGCGTCACCTCTATCGGCGTCTACGGCATTGCACTGTCCGGATGGTCGTCGAACAACAAATATTCTCTGCTGGGCTCGCTGCGCTCGACGGCGCAGATGATCAGTTATGAGCTGGCGCTGGGCCTCTCGGTGATCGGCGTGGTGCTGCGCACGGGTTCTCTCAATCTGCGCGACATCGTCAACCTGCAGGCCACGCACGGGGTGCTGTCGTGGAATGCATTCGGCGGCGTACAGATTGTGGCGTTTCTCATCTACCTGACAGCAGCCTTTGCCGAAACCAACCGCACGCCGTTTGACCTGCCCGAAGCGGAGAGCGAGCTGACGGCGGGCTATCACACCGAATACAGCTCGATGAAGTTCGCCATGTTCTTCATGGCCGAGTACGCCAACATGATCAACGTGGGCGCGGTGGCGACGCTGCTGTTTCTGGGTGGCTGGTCCAGCCCCTTCGGCCATCTGTTTCCGGACTTCGGCGGCCCGGTCGTGCATGCGCTGCTTCCTGTCTTCTGGTTTGTGGCAAAGATCTTCTGCTTCCTGTTCCTCTATGTCTGGGTCCGCGGAACGCTGCCGCGCTTCCGCTATGACCAGCTGATGGGCTTCGGCTGGAAGTTTTTATTGCCGCTCGCCATCGCCAATGTCCTGGCAACAGGACTGGTTCTGGCGGTGCGCGGTTGAGCCCGCAGGTGCGGACTTCCGCGGCGGCTTGCGTGCATTTTGTTGCTTTACAATCGACCTGTAGCCCGCTTGCGCCCGGCATTGCGCGCGGGCCGCTTCCAACCGCACCGGCAAAGCCATGCATCTAGCGCTCTTCATCATCTTCGGACTGCTGTGCCTGGGCGGCGCGCTGAACCTGCTGCTGCAGCGGCACCCCATCAACAGCGCACTCTCGCTGATCGTTGTCATGTCGTCGCTGGCGGTGCTGTATCTGCTGCTGGGTGCGGAATTTCTGGCGCTGGCACAGATCATCGTCTACTCCGGCGCCATCATGGTGCTGTTCGTCTTTGTCATCATGCTGCTGAATGCCGGCGTCGAAGAAAAGACGCGCGGCAGCCGCGCGGCGTATCTGGTGGGTGTACCCGGACTGCTGGCGCTGTTTGGCGTGCTGGCAGGGACATTCTTCACTCTGCGGACCAGCTTCGGCGAGGCGCGGCTGGGAGCGTTCCTGGCAACGACGCATGATCTGGGACAGGTTCTCTTCCGGAATCTGCTGCTTCCCTTTGAGGTCACCTCGGTGCTGATTCTTGTCGCGATCCTGGGCGCTGTGGTGCTCGCGCGGAAGGAGCATTAGCATGTCGGTTCCCATCGCGTGGTATCTGATTTTGAGTGCAGCCCTGTTCTCGATGGGCGTCTGCGCCTTCCTGATCAAGCGCAACATCATCTCCATCTTTATGTCGATTGAGCTGATGCTGAACGCCGTGAACCTGGCCTTTGTCGCCTTCGCCAACCGGTGGCATCAGGTGAACGGACAGATCTTCGTCTTCTTTGTCATGGTGGTCGCCGCGGCCGAGGCTGCCGTAGGGCTGGCGATCATCATTGCGGTCTTCCGCTCGCGCAATACGCTGAATGTCGACCAGATCGACCTGATGAAACTATGACGCCATCCCTTCATCTCTGGCTGTTGCCGCTGCTGCCGCTCGCAGGCTTTGTTCTGAACGGGCTGTGGGGGCGGCGCCTGCCGCAGGCTGTGGTCTCGGCCATTGCGCTGCTGTTCCCGCTGGCCGCCTTTGCGCAGGTGCTGTGGATCTGCACGCAGCTATCCGCCACGGCGCTTCCGCATGTTGAGCGCTTTGCCACGCCGTGGATCGCGGTGCCCGGCTTTCAGGCGAACTTTTCCTTTCTGCTCGACCAGCTCACGGTCATCATGCTGCTGGTCGTCACCGGGGTCGGCTTCCTGATCCATCTGTATTCGGTCGGCTACATGGCGCATGAAGAGGGCTATTGGCGCTTCTTCAGCTACCTGAATCTGTTTCTGTTTTTCATGCTGACGCTGGTGCTGGCGGCGAACTTTTTGCTGCTGTTTGTCGGCTGGGAGGGTGTGGGCCTCGCATCCTACCTGCTGATCGGGTTCTATTACACGAAGGACTCCGCGGCCAACGCCGGCAAAAAAGCCTTCATCGTCAACCGCATCGGCGACTTCGGTTTTCTGCTGGCGATGTTTCTGCTGATCGCGCACTTTGGCAGTTTGAGCTTTCAGCAGGTATTCGCAGCCATCACCGCGCATCCGACCATGCAGGGCGGCATTCTTACCGGCATCGCGCTGCTGCTCATCCTGGGCGCTACCGGCAAGTCGGCGCAGATTCCGCTCTACGTCTGGCTGCCGGATGCGATGGAAGGCCCCACGCCCGTTTCGGCGCTGATCCATGCGGCGACGATGGTGACGGCGGGCGTTTATATGATCGCCCGTACGCACGTGCTGTTTGACCGCTCCCCGGCAGCGCTGACCGTGGTGGCGACGATTGGCACGGCGACGGCCTTCTTCGCAGCAACGGTAGCCGTCACACAAAACGACATCAAGCGCGTGCTGGCGTATTCGACCATCTCGCAGCTGGGATACATGTTTCTCGCCTGCGGCGTGGCCACGTATTCGATGGGTGTCTTCCACCTGGTGACGCATGCCTTCTTTAAAGCGCTCCTCTTCCTCGCGGCGGGCAGTGTCATCCACGCGCTGAGTGGCGAACAGGATATGCGCGCGATGGGCGGCCTGCGAAAGAAGCTTCCGGTAACGTTCTGGACCATGACCGCTGCGGTCTTCGCCATCAGCGGCTTCTTTCCCTTCGCGGGCTTCTTCAGCAAAGACGCAATTCTTGCCGCCGCGTATGTTGCGCCCGATGGCGGAAAGATCTTTTATGCGATCGGCCTGTTTACCGCCGGACTCACCGCCTTCTATATGTTCCGGCTGTGGTACATGACATTTTTTGGGGCGCCACGGTTTCAGGAAGCACATCACGATGCGCACGCCAGCCACGCGGCACACGATCATCATGGGCACGTACCGGGCGTCCACGAAAGCCCGTGGGTGATGTTGCTGCCGCTAGTTGTTCTCGGCATTCTGTCACTGGTCGGCGGGTGGATTGGATGGCCGCAGGCGCTCGGCGGGAACGACTGGTTCGCGCATTTTCTGCAGCCGGTCTTCCGTGACCAGGCGATGAACGTGCAATTACTGCACCCGGAGGCATCGCCTTCGCTCGAACGCATGCTGTCGATCGTCTCCATGCTGGCCGCGGGCATTGGATGGTTTCTGGCGGACAAAAAATACCGGCGCCCATCAACCGCCGCTGCAGAGCCCGCTTCCGCGTTCTACGATCTGGTGGCGCATAAATACTGGGTTGACGAAATCTATGGCGCACTGATCGTGCGTCCGCTGCTGGCTTTTTCCCGCGTTGTTCTGGCGGGTGCGGTTGAAGCCGGGATTATTGACGGCACCAATCGCGCCTGGGCACGGCTCGCCGGAGCGGGCAGCGTGGGCGTGCGCCGCATGCAGTCGGGCAACATTCGCTCCTACGCGGGCTGGCTGGCAGCGGGAGCTGCCGCTGTTCTGCTGTTTGTCATTTATTTTGCGCACCTGTACTGAGGAGGAAGGGTTATCTCTGTGCTGAACGCAAGCATCCTCACGTGGCTCATCCTGCTGCCGGCCGCCGGCGCGGGGCTGGTGCTGCTGCTGCCGGCGCGTTTCGCCCGCGTCTTCGCGCTGGTGCTTACGCTTTTTCTGTTTGTCATGGCGCTGCATCTGCCAGCGCACTTCGATTACAGCCAGGCGGGCGGCTTTCAGTTTGAGCGGAACATTCTGTGGATTGCCAATCCGGCGATCCGCTATCACGTGGGCGTCGACGGGCTGTCGATGTGGCTCGTCGTCCTGGTAGCATTCCTTGCGCCGCTGGGTGTTCTCATCTCCTGGCGCCGGGTCAGCGAACGGCAGCGCGCGTTCTACTCCCTGTTCCTGCTGCAGCAGACGGCGATGTACGGCGTTTTCGTCGCGCTGGATCTGATGCTCTACTACGCGTTCTGGGAGCTTTCGATCGTCCCTCTGGCCCTGCTGATCGGCATGTTTGGGCGCAGCATCCACGGGCGCAACGCTGCCCTCAAGTTCTTTCTCTACGCGTTTATCCCCTCCGCGCTGCTGCTGGTGGGTATGCTGTGGCTCTACGCACAGACGGGCACGTTTGATCTGGTACTTTTGCGCCAGCATCTGCAAGGCGCCAGTACCGGGCCGCACGCTGCCGGCCTCTGGCTGGTCTCACTCGCCTTCCTGCTGGCGTTCGCCGTAAAAGCGCCGCTCTTCCCGCTGCACGGCTGGCTGCGCGACGGCATTCATGAAGCGCCACCGGCCGTGGCCATGATCCTGGCCGGCAAGCTCGGCCTCTATTCCCTGATCCGCTGGCATGTCGAGCTGTTCCCGACAGAGGCGGCCCATGTGGCTCCGCTGATGGTCGCGCTGGCCGTCATCGGCATCTTGTACGGAGCGCTGATGGCGCTGGTGCAGACGGACGTGAAACGGCTGGCAGCATACGCCACGCTGAGCGCGGTGAGCTTTATCATTCTTGGGATCTATTCCTTCTCGGCCGCAAGTCTCGACGGCGCCGCGTTCCAGATTCTGAATGAGAGCATCTCGGCCGGTGCATTGTTCATGCTGCTGGGCATTCTGCACGAGCGTTATGGCACGTTCGAGATGGGGCAGTTGGGCGGTGTGGCCGCGCGGTTGCCGCAACTGGCGACGCTGTTCGTCATCACCACGCTGGCCCTCGTCGGCCTGCCATCGCTCGGCAATTTTGTCGGAGAGTTTCTGATCCTGAGCGGCAGCTTCCGGACGCATCCGGGGATGGTCGCTGCAGCAACCATCGGCGTGATTCTTTCCGCGGCCTACATGCTGGGGATGGTGCAACGAGTGTTCTACGGGCAGCCCGCGGCGAATGGCGCCGCATTGCAAGGCGCAGACGTCAGCTGGCGCGAACGTGCGGCGATCTGGCCGACCATTGCTCTGATGGTCGCGCTGGGTGTTGCTTCACCCTTCTGGATGCGCGCGCTCGACCGCAGCCTGCCGGAGGTCGCTGCACACCTGACTGCCATTCCGGTGCCCGCGCAGACCGCCTCCGCCCGAATTCATGGAAGGATGGCCTCCGCCCGATGACTGAGGTTTCACCTGCGCTGCGTATTTTGCCTGAAATCGTCCTGACCATAACGGGCGTGCTGGTCATGCTGCTGACGCCGCTGATTGCGCCGGCGAAAAGCCGCAAGCCCCTGGGCTCTCTGGCGATTTTTGGCACGCTGGCGGCGCTGGCCGCCACACACTGGCAAATGGGCCTGCCTGCGGGCACGGCGTTCTTTGGCTCCATCCGGATGGATGCCTTCAGCATCTTCTTTCACTTCGTGATTGGCGGCATCCTGCTGGTCACACTGCTGGTTTCGCTCGACTATTTTGAGGGCCACAGCAGCTATGTGGGCGAATACTACGCGCTGCTGCTGTTCGCCGCCACCGGCATGATGCTGATGACCGCGTCCGTCGAGCTGCTGATGGTCTTCATCAGCCTGGAAATCTCCTCGATCTCGACGTATATTCTGGCGGGCTTCCGCAAGCGCAGTGCGGGCAGCCCGGAAGCTTCGCTGAAGTATTTCCTGTTGGGCTCCTTCGCGACTGCATTTTTTCTGTACGGCATTGCGCTCTGCTACGGCGCGTCCGGCTCAACGAACATCGCCAGCATTGCACAGGCCGTCGCCTCCGGCGCGTCCCCGCTGCTGCTGACGGTGGCCTTCGGCATGATGCTGATCGGCCTGGCCTTCAAAGTTTCGCTGGCCCCGTTTCACGTTTGGACGCCGGACGTCTATCAGGGCGCGCCCGCTCCAATCGTGGGTTTTATGTCGACCGGGCCGAAGGCTGCTGCCTTTGCCGTGCTGCTGCGGGTCTGTTATGAGGGCTACGGCAGCGCCCCGCATTTGTGGATGCCGATGCTGTGGATTCTGGCCGCCGTCTCCATGACGATCGGCAACCTGGGCGCGCTGACCCAGCAAAATGTGAAGCGGATGCTGGCCTACTCCTCCATCGCACACGCCGGATATCTGCTGGCTGCTTTTACCGCACAGCCGGAGATGGGCGTGGCGGCGGCGGCCTTCTACACGGCGGCCTATGCTGCCATGAATGTGGGCGCCTTCGCGGTGATCGGCTATCTGTCCGGCTATGGCGAGGCGCGCGCCATCCTCAGCGACTATTCCGGTGTGGCTCGACGCCACCCTGTGGCCTGTGCCGCGTTCGCATTGTTCCTGCTGTCGCTGATCGGGATTCCCTTCACCGCCGGCTTCTTCGGCAAGTTCTACGTCTTCACTGCGGTTCTCGCCGCCCAGCATCCGTGGCTTGCTGTCATTGGCATGCTGAACAGCGGTCTGGCGGCCTTCTATTACTTGCGCGTGCTGGCGCAGATGTACATGGCGGCAGAAGACCCGGCGGCCGTGCGTCACACGGCGCGGCCCGCTCCTGCGTTTGCTGCCGGTATCGCCATCCTGGCCGCCGCAATCTTTGCGCTGGGTATCGTGCCCGGCCCTATGCTCCGGCTGGCGCGTGCCGGGGCTCAGACCCTTACACCTGCCATCGTGGAGGCTCACCGGTAAGCTACGTCCGAGCCTGTCCACACAACCTTGTCTGGAGGCCGATTGATGATGCAACGCTGGCGCATGCTCGCCACCGCCCTGGTACTAGCCGCAGCTACAGCAACCCTGCAGGCGCAGCCCAAAGCGCTGTTCTATATGACAAGCAGTCCGGGATCGGTTCAGTCTTTCCTCGATCACGCCACAAAGGTCGATATCCTGGTGCCGACCTGGTATTCCACGGACCCGCACGGACTGGTGTGGGGCGACCCCAATCCGACCGTGCTGCAGGCCGCCAAAGTGCATCACGTAGAGGTGATGCCGATCCTCTCGCCGAGCGGCATCGGGCCGGATAATTACGCCAAATTTTTTGCTGATAGCGCAGCCCGGACCGCCATGGTTGCGGCGATGGTGCGCGCCTGTAAAAAGTACGGATACAGTGGCTTTCAGTTCGACTTTGAAAACATCCGCTGGCAGGATAAAGATGCGCTCTCGCAATTTGTAGCGCAGACCGCTGCAGCCATGCATGAAGCCGGCTACAAGCTTTCCATTGCGACCGTGCCGAACGCACCCGGCCACCCCGACGGTACAGCCTACAACGCCTGGATGTTCCGGGACTGGCGCGGCGCCTACGATCTGAAGGCGCTGGCAAAATCGGCCGATCTTATCTGCCTGATGACCTACGACCAGAACACCCCATACACGCCCCCCGGCCCAGTCTCCGGCTATCCCTGGGTACTCGAAAACCTGCAATACGCTTTGGCGGTGGTGCCCAAAGATAAGCTGTCGCTAGGCATTCCGCTGTACGGCTTTCACTGGTTTGCCCGCGCGCCGAAAGACGGCAAAAACGTACCCAACCCCGGCGCAGAATACATTGGCACGCCCGCGGCGCTGCAACTAGCGCATGCCTACAACGGCAAAATCCAATGGGATCCGGACGATAAGTCCGCCTGGTTCTACTTCTATCGTGGGGAGAATCGCGAATGGGTCTTCTACACGGACTCCCGCACCTTTGCCGCCCGCTACGATTTGGTCAAGCAGGATGGGTTACAGGGATTCTGTTCCTGGGTGCTGGGCGAGGAAGATCCGTCGATCTGGAACCTGCTGCCCAGCCATTCGTAGCCACTGTCTGAAAAACACGACGGCCTCCCCAGCGGGGAGGCCGTTCGCGTCAGAAGCGAAAGTTTCTTACTTCACCTTGAACAGAATGATGGCGAAGGTGAACAGCGCGAGGGACTCGATGAACGCGAGGCCCAGCACCAGAAACAGGAAGATTCCCGGCCGCGCGCCTGGATTGCGCGCCAGCGCTTCCGTCGAGGACGCAACGGCGCGCCCCTGGCCCAGTCCGCAAAGACCCGAGGCGATTGCCATGGAGATACCGGCCGCAATAGCCACCATGCTGGCGTGGGTATCGGCGGCGCCGGTCGACTGCGCCATGGCCGGAATGGCCATGCACAGCACCGACAATGTCATAAATACGTTTTGCATCGTGCGCATTTCTGCTCCAAAAGCTTCCTTAGAATTCCCCGCCAGTGGGTGGTTGACGTTCACCGTGCTGACGCCCTCACGCTGAACGGGGTGCTGCTGCCGGGGCGGAAGCGGAACCCCGGCGAAACCTGCAACGGCAAAACTTTTAGTGTTCGTGCGCCACGGCCTGCCCAATGTAAATGGAGGCCAGCAGCATGAACACATACGCCTGAATCAGCGAGACTGCCAGATGCAACCCGATAAAGGGCAGCGGCAGGATCAGCGGAAACAGCGAGAAAAAGATAAGAATCAGCAGATCGCTGGCAAACATGTTCGCGAACAGACGGATGGTGAGCGACAGGATGCGCGCCAGATGCGAAATGAGTTCGATGGGCAGCATCAGCGGCGCAATCCACCAGAGCGGCCCGAGAAACTGCTTGATGTAGCTGCCCTTGTTCCAGCGCAGGCCCTGCAGGTGGTAGTAGACGAACGTGATGAGCGCGAGTCCGAGGGGCACGACGGGACTGGCCGTAGGCGTATCCACGTCAGGGAGCAACCCGATGAGATTGTTGACCAGCACGAAAAGGACGAGTGCGGTCAGGAACCAGAGATAGATGGAGTATTTCTCGCCAATGATCGGCTCGGTCTGGCCGGTGACGAACTCCTCTGCCATCTCGGCAAGCTGCTGCGCGGCGCCCGGCCGCTCGACGTTCAGGCTAACGCGAACCATGACAAAGAAGACCAGCAGGATGAAAAACGCGAGCAGTTCCATCGTGAAGGTGCCGTCGATGGGGGCAGCGGGATTGATCGGCGGATGCCCGATGGCGTTCAGCAGCCAGTCGGCGGGGCCGGCGAAGACGAGATTCAGCAGATGGGCAAAAAAGTGTTGAAGCGGCATGTCGTTCCCTGTTGCTCAACGGCGGTCCGGCCGGGTGCGCGCCGCACAATCGTATCCTGCAGTCAGCGCCTTGCAGCTAACCGGATGGACTCAATTGTGAGGGCAATCAGGCAGACGGCGAGTCCGCCCAACAGCGCGTAAACCGAACCACGCAGAACCTTTAGACTAACATAGAGCAGCCCGGCTGCACCGGTCAGCCGCAGGAAGAACATCGCCAGTACGCGGCCCATCGGGGTCGGCTGGCGGCCCTCCTCCATCCGCGACATCATGGCGGAGAGCAACTGCAGATACTCGAACACGCCGGTAGCGGAAATGGCGGCACCGATAAGGAAGACCAGCCACGCCCGCCAGCCCTGCCACACCCAGAGCACCGGCGTCAGCACGACAACGACGCCGCCCGCCATCCAGAGCGCCCGCTTAAGCGTCCGCCGGACTTCGTCTTCAGAAAGTGCAATCGCCGGCAAAGTCTGCTCCCCCTAATGATTCATACGATTGGCCTGGTTCGCCAGGCGGACAACCTGGACAAATCCCGCGGCAATTCCCAGCAGCAGACCGGCAACAGCCATCCACTCCTGATGAAAGCGCCGCGCGAGAAAATCACCCAGCACCCAGCCAAGCAGCGCTGAAAGCGGCAGTGCGATGGCGATCTGCACGATCGCGTCCGCGCGGACCAGCCCCTGCAGGACCATCCTGCGATTGTCACCGGGCTGGCCGGGCTTTTTGTGCGTCATGCGATTCGCTCTGCTGAACAGCCTATACCGGCCGCGGCCTATTTGCCGCCGAACAGCCCGTGCAGCAGGCCAGAGGGGTTTGTCTTGCCCGGCTTGCCTAAGAGATTTCCGCCACTACGCCGGAACAGACCGCTCATATCGGCACGAATAACAGGATCGCTGGCTGTGCCTGTAATGCGCATGGGCACACCATTGGCCGCGACATCTTTCGTGCTGGAGCCAGCCATGGAATTCAGCTTGGTCAGGAGATTGGCGCCAGCCTGGCCGATTCCATGCAGGACAGTGAGGCGCACGACAAGCTGATAGTCCAGCGCACCGGCCGGTGAAACCGTACCGCTGCCCGTCGCCTGGCCGATAGCCGGCATGCGCGCATAGATGTTGTCCGTGGCGATGGCGCCGGCTGCGGAGCGCAGATTGAAGCGCAATTGCTGAATTTCGCTTACAGTGCCCGTCTTGATGCCGCCCATCGCGGCAAGCCCGGAGATCTTGGAGCCCAGATCGAAGCCCGCAAGCTCCGTGTTGTCAAGCTCGACGGGACCCGTGATCACCAGCGCATTTACCGGGCCGGTCGCGTTCAAGGCCATCGTCAGCGTGCCGCCGCGCAGCACGGAGCCATTGGGCAGTTTAACGCCCGCAGAGACGAGCAATGCCTGCAGTTGATCGATCGACAGGTTTTGCCCGTTGGCGTTCATGTTGATCCACGGATTGGCGCTGGTGGCGCCGTTGGCCGCAGCGGAGCCGGTGTTTGCCGGTTCAGCCAACTGGTATTGCCCATTCATATGGATGGCTGTATCGCCAACCTTCAACTCCGCGGCCGGCACAACCCCCGCACCGCCCTTCAGTTGCTGCGTTACGTTGTAGGTCAGGTTTACGGGCTGCGGAATTGGCTGGCCGCCCTTCGTCAGCAGTAACTGATGGAGCGTCAACGTGCCCTGGCTGTTTACCGCGGTGCCGTTCGACTGCGCGTCGGCCGCAGCATCGGCAACCATGCCAACACCGGCGGCCGGCGAAAGAAAGCCGGCTTTTACAGGGTCAAGGTTGTGGACCTGCAGCTTGGCGTTGAACGGCGTGGCCGCGGTGTCCTGCGCATTGATCGGGCCCGCAGTGCCATCCAGGGATACGGTTCCGTTGCCCGGCATGGTGGCCCGCATGCTGAACGGGAAGTTGCTGGTCGCTGAGAAGTTATGGACGGACACATTGACATTGCTGTAAGTGCGCGCCGGCCCTGCCCGCGGAACGGAGGCGACCGTCACAGTGCCGTTACTGACCGCGATGGTGCCTACAGAAAAGCCGGACAGGCTGCCACTGCTGCTCTGCGGCTGTTGGGTCGAGGCATGCCCCAGATTTGAGAAGTTCCAGGTGCCTTGAGCGTTCTGGACAAGATTGATCTGCGGATTGACGGCGCGGAAGCTGCGGACCTGGACCTGGCGATGGAAAATAAGCGGTCCCATGTTGACGCCGATCTCCAGGCGGCTGGCCGTCAGCAGCGGTTGTGGACCAAACGCCGGATCGTCCGCGATACGGACACTGTCGGCATTCAGGCTGCCGGTGAACGGCGAGAAGTGCAGCGATCCCAGAGTGACCTGTCGCCCCAGGGCCTGCGTCAGACGGCTTTCAAGCATTGGCCGAAAAGTGTTTGCGCTCACCAGCAGTGCCACGGCTACCAAAACCAGCAGCACAACCACAACAACACCAATGACAATTTTGATTGAGCGATGCATGACAAACCTCCAGGCGCTTCGAGACACTCTGCAACTTGCATCAGCAGCAGGCGGTCCTGCCGTGGTACAAACAGGGGAGGATAACAGTGTAGACGCGATGCACACCGCCCCCTTGTCTTTCTGGCGTTCGGGCCGACGGGCAAAGGCGAAGTTCGATCCGGTATGCAAGGTTAAATGTCCGCTGCCGACAAGTCATTTATGGCGCAGAAAGTTCTCATTGTCGAAGACGAGCCCAATGCCCGCATGGGATTGGCAGAGCTGATTTCGGGCTGGGGCTACTCCACTGAAGTGGCGCAGGACGGAGTTGAAGCGCTGGAGCGCGTCGCCCAGTGGCACCCGGAGATTGTCGTCTCTGACCTGAAGATGCCACGGATGGATGGACTGACACTGCTGGGACATCTGGCCGAAAGTCCGGAACGTCTGGCGGTGATTATGCTGACTGCTCAAGGCAGCATTGAAAGCGCCGTCGAGTCAATGAAGCGCGGCGCGTTTGATTACATCCAGAAGCCGGTTGAGCCGCTGCGACTGAAGAAGCTGTTGAGCAATGCCAGCACCCAGCAGCAGGTCGTCCGTGAAAACGAGGGGGGGCGTGGGCGGACGCGCGAGACCGGAATTCTTGGCTCCATGGTCGGACACTCGGCGCCGATGCAGGCCATTTTTCATCTTATTGAGCGCATCGCCCCAAATAATGTCTCTGTCCTCATCACCGGCGAAAGCGGTACGGGGAAGGAGATGGTAGCCCGCACGCTGCATGAGCTGAGCAGCCGCAACAGCAAGCCCTTCATCGCGGTCAACTGCGCCGCCATTCCAGAGACGCTGATCGAGAGCGAAATCTTCGGCCATGAGAAGGGCGCCTTCACGGGGGCGGTCGAACGGCGGGCCGGCTGTTTTGAACTGGCTGAAGAAGGGACGCTGCTACTCGACGAAATTGGCGAAATGCCGATTGCCACCCAGGCCAAGCTGCTGCGTGTGCTGGAGGACCGCACCTTTCGCCGGCTGGGCAGCAAGACGGAGACGCCCATTAACGTCCGCGTACTGGCCGCGACCAATAAAAAGCCTGAAGAAGCCATCGCCAACGGCCAACTCCGCAGTGACCTGTATTACCGCCTGAATGTCTTCAACATTGAAATGCCGCCGCTGCGCGATCACCTGGAAGACATTCCCATCATTGCAGAGGCGATTATCCGCACGATGAACGAGCGGCACGCCTGCCGGGTGACTGGCATCGATCCCGCGCTGCTGGCTGAACTGCAGACCTTTGACTGGCCGGGGAATGTGCGCGAACTGCGCAATGTGCTGGAGCGCGCCGTTGTTCTCTGCGGGTCTGGAACTCTGGGGCGCCATCACCTGCCGCCAGGGCTAGGGTCCGTCCGGCTGCCGGCTGCGTCCGAAGCCGATCCGCTGCGCATGCCCGTCGGGACTACGGTCGATGAGGCCGAACGCCGCCTGATTCTTCGCACGCTGGAGTCGACCGGAAATAACAAGACGCGTGCCGCTGAGATTCTTGGAATCAGCCTGAAGACGCTGCACAACAAATTAAAAGAATATGGCAGTCATGCAACTGCCTCCGACTAGGCGGCAGTCGCCGGGTGTTCCGGACTCTTCCCTGGAGCCGAAGCGATGAGAATTCGAGTCAAGCTGGTGGCCGCCATCACGGCCATGGTTTCGATCATCGTCGTTTCCCTGTCCTTTCTCTACCTTTCGCAGCTGCTGTCCGAACGCATCCAGCAGAGCTATGAACACAATGACATTGCCGCCCACCAGGTGCTGCTGGCTGTACGGGCCGCCATTGAGCGCAACCTGGCCGGCGTTTCGATTCCGGCGAACGATCCCCGCGCACTGAACCAGGCGATCCGTACGGCGATCCGTAAAGACTCGTCGCTCGGCCTGACGCTCGATTCCTTCATTCGCTATTCCCCCACCATTTACGACATCAACATCGCGAACAGTTCGGGCGAAATCCTGCTGAGTACCGACCCTCTGCTGGAAGGCAGCATGATGCCCAACCAGCCGGCCTTCCAGACCCTCGGAAGGATGACGGCATGGCGCAAATTCCGGACTGTCTTCGGTCCTCCCGCGGTCTATGCCGTGGATGCAAGGCTGGCCCGCAACGGACAGCAGTTCTTGACCGTCCGGGTCGGCGTCCGGACAACGTTTCTGCGCAGCCAGCTGGCCCCCTGGCTGCACGCGGAGTTTGTGCTGTTGATTCTGTCTGTTGTGCTGACGGTCCTGGTGGCTGCGTTGCTGTCGAACATGGCGCTGCAGCCGCTGCAACTCATCAGTGACCGGTTGGACCAGTTGATGCTCGCCGGACCGCAGCCGGTGCCTGAAAGCCGGCTGCTTGGCCCGACCGACGAGATTGCCCGCGTCTCCAGCAAGATTGAGCAGATGGGCCAGCGGATGCGCAGTGTGGAGGAGGTCTTCATTGCGCTGAAAGAAAACTTCGACCAGGTTCTCGAAAACCTTCAAGACGGCGTCATGCTGTTTACTCAGGACGCCCGGGTCGTGATGGTCAGTGACTCGGTCGAGCACTTTCTGGGTCTGACCCGGGAACAGATGCTGGGCATGGAGCTGCATGAAATCTTTGATCGCCAGTCGATGGTAGGCCAGGTTGTGCGGCGCGCCTTCAATTCACGCTCTCCCCTGCTGCAGGAAGATCTGGTGACCGAGACTGGCCGGCGCATTCAGGTGTCGCTCGACTTCATTGACGCGGCCAGCGATGCACGCGGCGCCAGCGGGCTGGGTGCGCTGCTTACCTTGCATGACAGTGAGTCCATGCGCCAGATTGAAACCGAGCTGGAGGTGTCGCGCCGCCTGGCCGACCTGGGCCGGCTGACATCCGGCGTCGGGCATGAGGTTAAAAACCCGATCAATGCGATCGTCGTCCACCTGGAACTGCTGCGGGAGAAGCTGGCGCGCAACGACCATACCGCCGACCGTCACGTCGATGTGATCCAGAACGAAATCCGGCGGCTGGATCGCGTGGTCCAGACACTTGTCGACTTTTCGCGGCCGGTAGAGCTGGACCTGTCGGTGCATGACCTGCGGTCCGTCGTTCAGTCCGTCGTTACGCTGGCATCGCCCGAGATGGAGCAGCGCTCTGTGCGCGTGTTATGCCAGATGCCGCAGAATCCCGTCTACGTCCGCGTCGATGCCGACATGATCCAGCAGGCGCTGCTGAACGTGCTGCTAAATGGCGCACAGGCCATGGCGGAGGGTGGCGATCTGAACATCTCGCTGCGGCAGAACCCGCATGACGCCAGCCTGAAAATCCGCGATCAGGGCTGCGGCATTCCGCGCGACATCCTGGGCCGCATCTTCAACCTTTACTTCACCACCAAGCGGGATGGAACCGGGATCGGGCTGGCGATGACCTATCGGATACTCCAACTGCATAACGGCTCAGTTCAAGTAGAATCCGAAGTGAACAAGGGTACAGAGTTCATTCTTAAATTGCCTATCTTCTCCAGTCACGAGATGCAAGGAAACCCGACGCGGCAGTTGCAGGCCGAGTCAGTGAATCGACCCGTTCCAGGCCCCACGACCCGCGGCGAAGTCCGCCGGTAAGAGGATTGAAGGACTGAATGCGGCATCTGCGCCTTTTCCTGCTTGCGACGCTTGTAAGCATCACCGTGGCGGGCTGCCGTCATCAGGCGCTGCAGCCGACACCCCCACCGCAGCAACAGGCGCCAATCGTCACTACCCTGCCGCCGATTCCGCCTTTAACGTTTCCGGATGTCCAACTGGCGAAACCCGAGCCTGCGCCCGCTCCCGTGCCGGTCGAAGCGGCGCCGGCGCCTTCCAAGCCGAAGGTCCGGCACAAGCACCACCGCCGCCGTCGCTCAACGACCGCACCCGAAGAGCCAGGCGGACAGACGACCCAGACCCCTACGGCCGCAAGCAGCGCTGCTTCTGTGCTGGGAAACCTGTCCGCTGACGATGCCAACGCGAACCCCAGCCAGAGTCAGCGTACCCTGCGGTTGATCCACAACTGCCAGGACCAGCTGAAGCATTTATCCCGCAGCCAGCAGACCCGGAACGCCCAGGCAATTGAACAAATCCGCGCCTACCTGGCGCAGGCGCAGCAGGCGATGAGCACAAACGATACGGCCGGCGGCGAAACCCTGGCGATGAAAGCGAAGATCCTGCTGGATGAAATGCACCGGTAAGCCGCACAGGGACGGCTTCAACGCTCGCCCCATTTGAGCTTTTCCCGAAGCACGTCATAGAACGATCCCCCGCTCATTCTCAGCAGCCGGATCGTGTACTGCGAGCGCTTGCAAAGGACCTCGTCATTCAGCTGGAGCTGAACAGCCTCCTGCCCATCGACGGTCAGATAAATCTCCTCCGGCACACCCTCGACCGTCAAAGAAACCTCTGCGTCGCCGTGAACCACCAGAGGCCGCACATTCAACTGGTGGGGGCACACAGCCGTAATGATGATGGCGTCCACATTAGGCGCGAGGATAGGTCCGTTGGCGGCCAAGTTGTAGGCCGTCGAGCCGGTAGGGGTCGCGACGATTGCGCCGTCGGCACGGAACTGCACAACTTCACTGCCGTTGGCGCGGACAAGAATGTTCGCCATGCGTGCGATGGTACCTTTGGCGATGACTACATCGTTCAGGGCATCGAACTCCCGGAAGACCGCTCCCTGACGCCGCACCTGCGCGTGCAGCATAGCCCGCTCATCGATGCAGCAGTCCCGGCCACCCCATGCTTCGAGCGTTGGATACAGGTGCTCCAGCGGTACCTCCGCCAGAAAACCCAGGGAGCCGAGATTGACGCTGAGGATCGGGGTGCCGGTTCGCGCAAAGGCACGCGCGGCGGCAAGCAGCGTGCCGTCCCCTCCTAGAACGATTACCAGCTCCGTCGGCTGCTCATGCATGCGATGGCGCGGTATTGCGTCCTCACGCCCCAGGTAGCTGGCCCCGATCGGATCGAGGACGGCGCGCCTGCCATGCTTTTCGATCCACTCAATCAGGCCCGGAAGAATCGCTCCCAGTTCCGGCTTCTGCGGCTTGCAGAGGACGGCAATCACCGGCATGTGTGCTTCCTTTCAGAACCGAGCATACAGGAGAAACTCGTGGTTTCCGTCGCCACCGGGAATCGGTGAATCGATGAGCGCAATCTTCTGCCCGCCCAGCGATTGCATCGTCGCCTGAACGCGATCCAGCGCGCTCTGCCACCCGCGCCGGTCGCGAACAATGCCGCCGCGTCCGACGAATTCCCTGCCCGCTTCAAACTGTGGCTTGACCAGCACAACGGCTTCGCACAGCGCTTCACCGCCAGTGCCGCTGAAGGCTGCGGCCACCACGGCAGGCAGCACGAGCGAGGCTGCGATGAACGATACATCGACGCAGAAAAACGATATTCCTTCACGAAGGTCGCCGCGGCGCAGTGTTCGCGCATTAGTCTTCTCCAGCAGCGAGACGCGAGGATCCCCTCGCAAGGAAGGAGCGAGTTGCCCGTGCCCGGCATCTATGCCCACTACGCCGGCAGCTCCGCGCCGCAGCATGCAATCGGCAAAGCCGCCGCTTGAAATGCCGATGTCGAGGCAGTAGCGTCCCACGAGATCAATCTTCCATGTGTCGAGTGCGGCCGCCAGTTTGTGGCCACCCCGGCTGACGTAGGCGTCAGGATCTGGCTGCACCTGCACAATGGCATCGGGCAAAACCAGCAGAGACGGCCGGATTGCAATGGCACCGTTGACGGCAACTGCGCCTTCAGCGATTCGCTGTTGCGCGCGGGTGCGCGTCGGCACCAGACCCCGCGCGACGAGCAGCCGGTCCAGCCGGACTCTTTCAACAAGAGATTCGGCTACTGTCTCGGCGGCTGCCGATGCCGCGGTTGCATCCCGGTCGCCGGACTGCATTCAATTACGGAGCGGTGACCCGCACCTGCACGCCGTTGCCGGTAAGCGGAAGATTTTCGTAGATGGTGTCGTTGTCGGTCCGGAGAATGGTCATGATATTTGTCTCCGGAGAGACGACGTAGACTTTGCCCAGCGGCGTGCCGGTGGTCGCGGCGATGGACATCGGGTGCACATTGCACTCTACGGTCGGATTGCCGACGCATGGCTGCTGCGGAAGCGGGATCGTCTTGACGACGGTGTTGGTCAGCAGGCTAACAACACTTACGCTGCCGTTGCCGGTGATATCCGTCTGGCTGGTCGGATCGTTCCGGTTGGCGACATAAGCGCGCGTTCCATCCTGCAGAATCGCAACGGAAGAAGGATTAGGTCCGACAGGCACGGTGGCGATGATCTGCCCGAAGTTCGGACCATCGTTTCCATAAGCGTCCAGCGTGATGTTGATCAGGCTGAGAGTATTCGACAGCGAGTTGGCCACCGCCAGGATGGAGCCGCCGTTGTAGATGTCAGCCCAGATCGGGCCCTGGCCAACAGCGATCGTTCCGTTGTTCAGCGCCGGGTTGGGATCAATGCGGTTCTGCTGGCTATCAATGACTGTTACGGTGCCGCTGCCCTGGTTCAGGATGAAGGTGCGGCGGTCATCGGCGGTCATCACGCCATATACCGGGCACACGCCGAGTGGCAGAACACTCGAGATGGTATTGGTCGTGGTTTCAATGCCGGTCGCTGTGCCGGTCGATCCCGATGTGGGACAACTGGAGGCATTGGCCCCCTGGCTGATGGCGTACACACGCTGCGTGGTCGAATTCCCCACCAGATTCACAGGATTCTGCGAGACACCCGGATGGGCTGGATCACTGATAGGAATTTCCAGAAACAGGCTGGGGGCCGAGCTTGTCAGTCCCGCCAGTACGCCGATGGAGCTGCGGCCGGGCTGAGAAACATAAAGATACTTGGTGGTCGGGAGCAGCGTATTGGGCTGCGCGTCGGAGAGGAGCGTGCTGGTGTTGACGTTGTTCGACTCCAGCGGACTGCTGGGGCTGGACTCGGCAATAAAACTGTTCACCGTGCCGTCCGCATTCGTAATGTAGGCGGTCACACCGCGGGCGTCCATCGCCAGCCAGCGCGGCCCGTTGCCGACAAAGACGCTGGCCATCAGCGAATCGCCGGAGAAGTCCACCAGAGAAGACTTGCCGGGAGTCGTGCTGCCGGCGCAGAGGAGATCCACGCGTGACGCCGTGGTGTTGGGGGTATTCCCGCAACTGATGACAACCGCATATTTCGTGGGTTGGGGCGCTGGTTCAACAGGCGGGATACTGGTTACGATCGGCCGGTAAAGATCGCCGCATCCCGTCAGCGCCACAAGCGCGAGCAACGGCCCCAGCCGGGACCAAGGGCGTTTCCGCCCGAAAACTGACAACACTCGTGAACCCCCAATGCAGTCGTGAATCTCATCGTGATTGTAAATCAGTGCTGCATCCGCGGGGCAGTGCATCGGTGGGAAATACTCAGCTCGTTTGCGGGGAGGGCTCCATCGTCGCTTGCAGGATCTTTGCAGTGGTGATGGCTTGGCCGGTATGGCGCTGGGTATGATCGGCGCAATGGATCAGCAGTCCGGCAATGGTGGTTGGCAGCCGAAGACGGCCGACGGAGCGCGGCAGCTCCCAATCACTCATCGGGATTGAGCGGATACGCGCGGCAGCCTGCGCAAGACCAGCATCGAAGGCTGCCAGCACAGCATGGCTTGATAGCACCCCTGCGCCCTCCGCGGCCAGCGCCAGCCGCTGCGCTTCGCTTAACGAATGTCCTTCTGCGTAAGTGAGCAGGCGATCCAGACTGCCCGCAATATGCAGCAGGTGAAAGGCGACCGAAGGGAGTTGCAGGGGCCGGGTATGCATCTGCCCGGTGGTCAGCGCGGCGCACCACCGGGCAATGTCCTCCCCCGCCAATTCCAGCGCGTGCAGCACGGCACGCTGCGCGGGCGGAAGACCCGTCAGGGTGCCGCGCAGCCAGGGCTCCGGTTGCTGTCCGCTCACGGCATTTCCTAGAGCGAGGGGCTGGCGCCGTCCGGCGTACTACCCTTCACGCGCACTACCGTGATTTTGTGGAAGCCTTCCTTGAACGAGGGCGGACGCAGTCTTTCCTGCATCTTGAGCATGGTCTCCTCGTTCACCATGCGATCGCGGCGCTGGTTGCGCTCCATGCAAATCTCAAACGGAACGTCAAAGAAAACAGCCTGCACCTCATACCCGAAGCTGCGCGCCATCTTGATCCATTGCCGCCGTTCGTGCGGCGACAGGTTGGTGGCATCGACGTAATTCCAGGGCATTTTGGCGATCAGCCGTGCCCGCAGCAGCGAGCGCAGTGTAGAGAAAACCAGCCCCTGGTAGCGCTGCTCCGTAATGTCGTCGAAGAGAATGCTGCGCAGCATGTCGCTCGACAGCGGCGTGACGCCACGGCGTTTGAACCACGTCGTCTTGCCGGAACCCGGCAGACCGATGGCCAGAACGACGTAGCCCTTCGGCGCCCGCGACGGTTCCTGCGGGGCGGGAGGCTGCGCCAGAGATTCCGGCTGGGTCTCCATCACCAGCGACGGAACGGACCCGTGGATGCCATGCTCGGGCTCCGGCGCGGCAACACTGTGGGAGTGCCAACTGCTGTCGTGCGTGGCGGGCTCCGGTGCGGCCGTGTGAGGCTGCTCTTCCGTCAGCGCGGCGGCTGCGGGCGGTTGCGTGGCCGCCGGATGGTAGTTCGGTTGCAGTGGTGTTGGCTGGTTTTGAGGAATCTCGTGGCCGACCTTGCCGGTCGATTCAGACTCATTGGCCACTTGCTTTTTACGACGTCTCATCAGTTTTTCGCGCACCCATTCGCGCATGATGCGCTTGTAACATATTGCAGCGATTCGCTGCAAACTTTCCTGCGCTTCTCCGCTACAGGCAAGTCTTCGGGGGGTGCGCTCCCAGCCACCCGGCGCCCTGCATCTACATTGCTGAGCTATTTTGAGGATCGCTAATGCCCGCCCCGTTGTCGCACCAATTTGCTTTTCTTATTCTTCTGGCCATTCCGATCGCCTGCGTCTCCTGGACGGTGACCCACGAAGAGGTACTTCGCGAGCCGCGCGAATTCTGCAAGCAACGCAGCCAGGACTGCCGGCGCCTGCCGGCCCGCAAATTTTTCTATCTCTTTACCTGTGAGTACTGCTTCAGCCATTACGTCACGCTCGCCTTTCTCGCCATCACGCATTTTGAGCTGCTGTACACCGGCTGGCGCGGCCTGCTGATCGCATGGTTTGCGCTGGTGTGGGTGGCGAACATGTATATGAGCGCCTACAACCGCCTGCGCCTCGAGATCAAGCACGAGAACGTCGAGATTAAGCTGGAACAATCGAAGGCGGACGCGGCGAAATAGCCCCCGGGGCGCGCAAGCGGGCCGTCATCGCCGTACAATAAAGCCGTCAACCATACTTATTTTGCGACAGGAGAGTGGAACAGATGGCAGTTAAGGTTGGAATCAACGGGTTCGGCCGCATTGGACGCAACGTGCTGCGGGCATCGCTCGGCAATCCGGAGCTGGAGTTTGTCGCGGTCAACGATCTGACCGATCCGAAGACACTGGCGCACCTGCTCAAGTACGACTCGATCCTGGGGAACCTGCACCACAAGGTGGAAGCGGGCCCTGACTTTGTTTCCATCGACGGCAAGAAGATCAAGGTTTTTGCCGAGCGCGACCCAGCCAAGCTGGACTGGAGCTCCGTCGGTGCCCAGGTGGTGGTGGAATCCACCGGCCACTTTACCGACGCGACCAAGGCGAAGGCGCACCTGCAGGGTACGGTCAAGAAGGTCATCATCTCGGCCCCGGCCAGCAATGAGGACATCACCATTGTGCTGGGCGTGAATGAGAAGAAGTACGACCCGGCCAAGCACAACGTCATCTCGAACGCGTCCTGCACCACCAACTGTCTGGCACCGATGGCCAAGGTGCTGATGGAGAATTTCGGCATCGTCTCCGGCCTGATGAACACCATCCA
>JAJZCP010000131.1 GCA_021846065.1 Acidobacteriota bacterium | reverse complement strand
GGCGCGATCTGATAAACGATCGTGCCATCTGGGATGAGCGTGCTGTCGTTGGAAGACGCGATCGAGCCTGGAGTCACCACGATCAATGTTGCCGTCACCGTGGGCTGATTGTGGACCGTGAGCGGGGGAAGGTTCGACTTCGCCCGATCGCCCAGCGCGGCGGCATAGAGATTGCCTTGAGGGTCGAGCGCCAGCGCGGAAATCTCCTGTTTGGGAGACTCGAAAAGCACAAATCCCTTTCCGTCTGGAGCGATGCGATACACCAGTCCACGCCCATCGCTGCCCGCGTAGAGCGTGCCGTCTTTGCCGAACAGCAGCGCGCGAATGTGTTGTTCGCTGCTCAGGAAAAACCTGTCCGGAGCCGCGCCGGGCTTCTTCAAGTCCACGCGATAGATCGCTGCCGGTCCTCCCGTCGCGACATAGAGTTTACCGGCTGCATCGAACGCCAGGTCCCAGATGTAGGTCGGCTGCGGACTCAGGTGCTCGGGATCGAAGACGACGGTCGGCGCTGGGCCGGCGGCGTTCGATGCGTCCTGCTTGTAGACCGGATGCGGCGCATTGTCCAGCTTGATCTCCGGGCCGTTGGGATCGATGCGGTAGACCTTGCCATTGGGCAGCGTGGCGGCATACAGCATTCCATCCGGCCCCATGCGCACCACCTGCACGGAGACATCTTTCGTCTCGAAGAGATTGGTGGACTTGCCGTCCGGCGCAACCTTCAATACCGTGGCCGGAGATCCGGTGCCCAGGTAGGCGTTGCCGCGCGTGTCCACGGCCACCGACCATACATAGGCGGCCGGGGTGGTGAATGTGTCCACCGGCTCCGGAGATGTTTCCAGGCGGCCATCGCTGCGGATGGCGACACCCTGCGGCCTGCCTTTTTCAAAGCTTTCAAAGCTGGATTGCTGCCAGAGTTTGGTGCCCTGGGCCTGCGTGAAGATCGACGAGGAGAGAAGCAAAAAGCCGCAAAAAAGTGTCCGCATGTCTATTTCTGAGTGTACCCAAAGAAGTGTCGTTCCAGCGTATTGGCCGCGGGTAGCACGTTTAGGCTCAGGGCAGCACGTTCACCGTCAAAATTTGGGAACCGGTCAGCGCCAGGTCAAGGTGCTCGGAGGCCAGCGCCACGGCCGTCTCTCCGTCAATTGTCAATCCGGCGCCGTTCGCATTCGTCTGCAGAACGTTCGCCATGGTCAGCGGCACGGCGGGCAGTTCCTTTCCCTGCAAGGATGCCTGGGGAACCGGCGCCAGCAGCGTGACATAGAGCCGATCTGCAGGATGCAATTTGTTCAATTGGGCAATCGTTGCATCCAGGCCCAATGGAGGCGCCGTCGGATTGGGAATCAGGTGCAGCGTGTGGTCGAGCGTATTTCCATCGCTCACCAACAGACGAACCGGACCGGGCGCAAGCGTGTTCGGCAGCTTCGCGGTCATACGCACAATGCGCTGCTGTTGCCGATAAGGGTGCAACGTAGCCTCCACGGTGATCGAATCCCCCGCGCGTGCATTGGGCGACAGGATGCGCGCATCGGCAATGGCCGCCGATCGACGGCCAGGCATGGCGTCCAGCGTAAGGGAGACGCCACGGATTGCCGGCGTCTCGCGCGAATTGCTGAAGATGCTGTCGAAGCGCTGGGCCACGGAGATCGCGGTCGTCAGGCTGGAGGGTCGCTGATCCTGCGGTGCGATGACGTCGTCGATCTTCACCGACGGATGGCCGTCCATGGAGATTTCGCCGTGGAGGTTGTAGGTCGCGGGATCGTTGTATCCGTTGGTGTCCTGGATGGCCTGGTAGATCGAGATGGTGAGAGCGCCGGAAGTAAGCCGCGGATGCTCCGCCACGGCAAAGTGATACGTGTGCGGCTGGGGAATGCCGCGTATCACCAGGGTGACGGGGATGACCCTTGCCGGCTTACCGAACACGCCAACTATGCCCGATTCACGGTCCTGCGTAAAGGAGCCAACGGTCTCCGTGGTGTTGACGATCTTCATTGGGTCGAGTGACGATGCGATGGTTGCCACGACCTGGGCCTTGGTCATGGGCAGGGAAATATTGCCGAACTGGGTAATGGGATGGCCGCAGGCAAGCAGTCGCTTCGGGTCGACGTAAGTGACGGAGCATGTGGCTGCCATGTTGAAGTCGCCGGAGACGATGATGGCGCTGATCGCCGATCCTGGAACCACCGGCGCGGGGTCGCGTTGCTCCGGACTGGCGCTGCCCAGCCCGGAAACGGATGTCAGCCCCATGGAATGAAACCGCTGACGGAACAGATCGATGGCAGATTGCGAGAAGCCGTCGAATACCAGCGGAGTTTCAATGGGCTGGAACGTGGTCCGGCTGGCTGCCGTTCCTGGCTGGGCGCTGGAAGCAGAGCCGGCAAGGAAGTTGTCTGAGATTTTCTCCAGCGACCCGGAATTATGCGATGGGTCGGGCTGCGCGCCAGATACTGCGGTGTAACTATCTTTATTTTTTGAGCTTTGCTTGAATACATCCAGCATTTGTTGAATCGGGGTAACGCCCGCGATTGGCTGTTTAGTGAACTGGCCGATACGGAAGCCGATTGCGCCGACCAGCTTGCCGTCAATATAAACCGGGCTTCCGCTCATCCCGGAAACCACACCGTCATATTCCGCGCGCGCGCCGACCAGCCGCACCAGGACCATGTCTTTGCCCGGACCGATCGCGTTGTGCAGCACGCCGAGAATTTCTACATCCGTGGCTTCAGGCGTGCTGCCCTCAAATACCGAATAAGTAGTTGCGTGCTGGCCGGCGTGAATTTGCGAGAGAGGATACACAGCCTGCGTCGCCAGCGAATTCGCAGGAACATTGTCCGGCTTGCCGGCGGACGTCTGCGCCGACACGCAGGTGATGCATCCGGCGGCAAGAAAAGCGCAGATAGGCCAGCACGCCTGGCAAAGCTTTTTAAAAGGAAAGATGTACACACTTATAGAGTAGAGGGGAAGCGTCCGCTGCGAAAGTGGTCCCTGCGGACCGTTGTGTCGAATTCAATCAAGCGCTGCGAAGTAAACCGGGTTTTTGCGACCGGAACGGGAGAAAAGGGTATGTACTTTTTGGGAATCGATGTCGGGACCGGGGGGACACGCGCCATCTTAGTGGATCGACTGGGGCAGGTCATTGCTTCCCATGCAACGGAACATGTACCGTTCCGCTCGGCTTTTCCCGGATGGGCGGAGCAGGATCCGGAAGACTGGTGGCGGGCGGCGCAGGAGTCCATCCGGGATGTGCTTGCAGCGGCGTCCTACCAGGCAGGTGAGATCGCCGCCATCGGACTGACAGGCCAGATGCACGGAGCGGTGTTGCTCGATGCAAAGGGCGAGGTGCTGCGGCCTTCGCTGATCTGGTGCGATACGCGGAGCGCGCCGCAGTGCGACTGGCTGCACGCCAGGCTGGGGCGCGAGCGAGTGATCGAGCTGACCTGCAATCCCGCGCTGCCGAATTTTACCCTGACGAAAATCCTCTGGGTGCGCGAGCACGAGCCGGAAGTCTTCGCCCGCATCGCGCACATCCTTTGCCCTAAAGATTACGTGCGCTACCGCTTGAGCGGCGCGTACGCGATGGATGTGCAGGAGGCATCCGGCACGCTGCTGCTGGACGTGACGCATCGGCGCTGGTCGCGTGAGATGGCTGAGGTGGCTGGAGTGTCGCTGGATTGGCTGCCGGAACTGTTCGAATCTGCGGAGGTTTGCGCCAACGTGACTCCGGAGGCTGCCGCGGCGACCGGCTTGCCGGCGGGCACGACCATCGTTGCGGGCGCTGGCGACCAGGGCGCGGGCGCGGTCGGCATGGGCATTCTGAAGCCTGGAGCGGTCAGCGCGACCATCGGGACTTCGGGCGTGGTCTTTGCCGCGACGGACCAGCCCGTGCGCGATCCGCTGGGGCGTCTGCATACCTTTTGCCACGCGGTTCCCGGCCGCTGGCATGTGATGGGCGTTACGCAGGCCGCAGGGCTTTCGCTGCGCTGGTTTCGCGACGTGATCAGCGCGGGCGCCCGCGGAGAAGCAGCGTCCTATGAGCAATTGATGGCGCTGGCTGCGAGTGCTCCCGCCGGCAGCGAGGGTGTCTACTGGGCGCCGTATCTCTTTGGCGAACGGACACCGCATCTTGACCCGGACGTACGCGCCGCATTCGTTGGATTGAGCGCGGCCCACGGGCAGAAGCATCTGACGCGCGCCGTGCTGGAAGGCGTGGCCTACAGCCTGCAGGACACATTCACCCTGTTCGCGGAGCTTGGCATTCCGGTGCGGGGCGTGCGCGTGGGTGGCGGCGGGGCGCGCGGTGCGCTCTGGCGGCAGATTCAGGCAGATGTTTACGGGCGCACTGTCGAAGTTCTGGTGGCCGAAGAAGGCGCTGCCTTTGGCGCGGCATTGCTGGCAGGAGTAGGAGCGGGCGCATGGCCGACTGTCGATGCCGTCTGCGATTCATGCATCCAGGTAGCGGAGACGATCCAGCCGGGCCACGCCGCCGCAGCGGTGTATCGACATGGCTACGAAACCTATCGCAGAATTTATCCCGCGCTGGCTGGATTGCGTTAACGTCCCAGCGGAATCTCCATGGACGCGCCCAAAGTGTGGGTGCGAGCGTCCATCACCGGATTGACCGAGCCGAGCAGCCGGCTGGTCAGCGTCTTCTTTGCGCCGGGCCGGTAGAGCGAGCGGTGGTTGAGCACATAGCTGGCGCTCAGGAACCCGAACGCCTGGCCGACAATCACGTCTGACGGGAAATGCGCCAAGGCCAGCACGCGGCAGATGCTGACCGTCTCGGCAAATCCGTATGCCGGGACCATCACGTACCAGTGCGGATACTCCCCTGCAACGACGCGGGCCAGAGCCATGCTGGCGGTGGCGTGGCCGGACGGAAACGATGAGTCCCAGGTATAACCCGAGGGGGGATTGGTCCAAAAACCGCCCTGGCCATTGCCGTCGCGTGGGCGCTCGCGGTTGGTGACAAGTTTCGTGGCCAGGGTCACGGTTCCGGAGGCAAGGATCGATTCAGCCGCGAGCCGCCCGGTCTCGGCCAGCTTGGGGCTTTTTCGATACAAACCCAAAAAGTAAATGCCCGCGCTCTCACCGCCTGTCGCCCAGAACTCGCCCATGTTGGAGATGTTTCCCGCCGTGTTGATGCGGCCCTGATCGTGGCCAAGCGTCGCAGATGCATCCGCATCGTAAGCCAGTGCCAGCCCGGTGGAAGCGCCCAGCGGAGCCAGCCAGTACGCGTCCTTCGGCTTGATGTGCAGCGGGCTGGTGAAGATGCCTCTTTCGTCCTCCCCAAGATTTGCGATGCAGGTG
>JAJZCP010000130.1 GCA_021846065.1 Acidobacteriota bacterium | reverse complement strand
GGGTTGGCCCGGGGGGGGGGGGGGGGGGGGGGGGGGATTTCTGCGTCTGGGCTTGCGTGGCCAGCGCGCAGCACACGACGACCACCAAACAGAGCGGAAGACGAAACATCGCCACGGCTGTGCGTGGGATCCATCGGATTTTCATGGGGAGGGTATCCTTCCGACGAGACTTCCAAGGAATGAACGACTTGCATCCGCAGGCCAACGAGAGGCTGACTGCACAAAAACGCAGTGCGAGAAACGTAGCGCGAGGCGCGGCCGAAGTCAAGAAAAATTATCTGCCCGGCCCGCACGAAAGAATACATACCAAAGTTACAGTTGCTCCGGGCTGGCAAAAGCCTCCGATGCGGCGACCGGCGCCATGAGCTTTCTCCGCCTTGCGCACCAGAAATCCATACAGCAGCGGGATGGGCTTGTCTCCGGAGCGCAACCGGAAGGAAGAAGCAGATTCCTTTCGGGGAATGACAACAAGCGGGAGGAAGTGCAGCGGAAGCGGGAAGATTGGGAAATTCCAATTCTGCACACCGGCGAGTCGGAGTTTCGTTTCGCTACTCGGCGAGAAAACAGAGTCTCCTTTGCTCCGCTCGCGACGGGCAAAACCGCTCAGGATGGAAACTGAGGGGTCTCTCCCGCATGGATGTTTGTAACAGAGTTCGGTTGCGGCAGCGTGTGAGCCGCGTCACAGCGATGCTGGCGCTGGCGGCGCTGCTCTGCGGCGTGGCTGCCGGACAGCGAACCGCTTCGGCAGAGTTGAGGCCGCAACAGATTGCGCGCGGGGCAGCGGGCGGAATCGACGAGCAGCAGGTAGTGACGCTCTTTGGGAACACGCCGCGATGGGCTGAGCCGGGACGCGTGGTGGGAAGCCTGCCGGCAATGGTTCAACTGCGACGCATGGTTCTGGTACTCAAAGCGGATGCCACCCGCCAACAGGCGCTGGAGAATCTTGTGGAAGCGCAACACGAGCCAGGCACAGCAGAGTTTCATCACTGGCTCACTCCAGAGGAGTTCGGGCAACAGTATGGCGCAACCGACGCACAACTGGCTCAGGTGACGGCCTGGCTGCACGAGCATGGATTTACCGTGGAGCCGGTGAACGCTGGGCGGCGCATGATTGTCTTCTCTGGCACCGAAGGCGCTGTCGAGGATGCGTTTCACGTGGCATTGCGGCGCTATCAGACAGAGAGCGGCGAGCATCTGGCCAATAGCGAAGACCCGCAGATTCCCCGCGCTCTGGCCGCGGTCGTCACTGGCGTGCTGTCACTCAATGATTTCCAGCACCAATCCCAGATCGCGCAGCAAAAGCCGGTCACTCTGCCGGGCTTGAAAGGATCCGGCACCGGCGGATCGGGTATCGCGCGTGTGCCACGTCTGCACCCGCTTTATACGCAGGGAACGACGCACTACCTCTTTCCCGCGGACTTTGCGACCATCTACGATGCCAATCCGGTCTATGCGCAAGGCATCAGCGGTGCCGGAACATCCATCGCAATTGTGGGCCGAAGCGATATTGTGCAAGCGGACTTTACCGAGTTTCGCAGTTTTGCCAATCTGGCAGGCGGGTCCACGGTGGCCGTCACTGTCGATGGGCCAGATCCAGGCATGGTTCCCGGCGATCAGGACGAGGCAACGCTGGATATCGAGTGGGCGAATGCGGTGGCTCCGCAGGCACAGGTGAACTATGTGGAAGCAGCCTCCACTTCGACCACGGACGGAGTCGATCTGGCAGCGGCGTATGCGGTCAACCATCGCCTCGCGTCCGTCATGAGCGTGAGCTATGCAAGCTGCGAACAGACGATGGGCGCCACGGAGTTGGCCTTCTACAACGACCTGTGGACACAGGCTGCGAGTGAAGGAATCAGCGTCTTTGTGGCCGCGGGCGATGCTGGCGCAGCCGGATGCAACGCTGGCAGCGATGCATCGGGAACCGGTCGCGGAGTGAATGGAATGTGCTCTCCCATCTGGGCGACATGCGTCGGCGGAACCGAGTTCAATGAAGGCGACTATACCTACTGGAATCCCTACAACGGACCAGGCAGCGAGTCGGCGCTTGGATACATCCCCGA
This sequence comes from Acidobacteriota bacterium, assembly GCA_021846065.1. The sequence continues at coordinate 3,283 of JAJZCP010000130.1, read as the reverse complement.
AGAAGTATGGAACGAGAGCGGCGCAAATGGCGGATCGCAGTTGTGGGCCTCCGGCGGCGGAGTCAGTACAGTGTATGCGCAGCCCGCGTGGCAAGCAGGAATTGTCGGCGCCAGTGGAAACGGAATGCGTTCTGTGCCGGATGTAGCCCTCAGCACAGCTTTGCATGATGGATATCTGGGCTGCGTGGGCGGAAACTGGTATGTCTTCTCTGGAACCTCCGTCGCCTCGCCAGCCTTTGCCGGGCTGATGGCACTGGTCAACCAGCAGCAGAGCGACGCTGGATACGGTTCCGGCCAAGGCTCTGCCAATCCGGAGCTGTATGCGATGGTGAATGCCCCGACATCGCCCTTTCACTCGACGCTCTCCGGCAACAACAACGTGCCAGGAGTCAGCGGATTTGCTGCCAGCGGAACGGTGTATAACCTCGCGACGGGGCTTGGATCGGTTGACGCACAGGTACTGGTGGAGAACTGGGCCTTCAATGCCGAGGGACTGGCGCAAAGCTTTACGTTGACGCCCTCCGAGACATCGGTGACGGTGATCGACGACGAACAGACAAACTTCACAATTGCAGCAGCAACGGTGTCGGGCAGCACGGGCGCCATCGCGCTGACGGCAACGGCTCCGCAAGGAATCACGGTGAGCTTTGCACCTGCTTCGATTGCGCCAGGGCAGAGCACAACGGTGACGGTGACCGCAGCAGCCAACGCTCCGGTGGGAAGCGGAACGATTGCCGTGACAGGGACCAGCGGCGCTTCGCAACAAACAGTGAAAGTTGGCCTGACCGTAGAGCCGACTCCAACCCTGGGCGTGAGCGCAACTCCCGCTGTGCTGTCCGTAACCCAGGGCGCTCAGGCTGGAACCGTGGTGACTGTGGCCACCGGCGGAACATTCAACGGGGCCGTGACGCTGGCGGCGAGCGGGTTGCCTGCTGGGGTCACCGCCGTGTGGAGCGCGACGACATTGACACCTCCTGCAAATACTTCCGCGAACCTGACGCTAGTGGCTGCGGCCAACGCTCCGCCGGTAACGGCAACAACGGTGACCGTGACCGCGACAGGCGACGGGCTGTCGGCGACAACGCGGATTGCCGTGACGGTGGTTTCCGCTGTAACTGAACTGGCGATTGCACCCGCTTCGCAGTCGCTCATGCTGATTGCGGGCAATCCGCTTGTCGTGCCGGTGACGATCACCACGACGAATGGATTTTCCGGTCTGGTGCGCGTCGGCGTGGCGGGGTTGCCCGCGGGCGTGACCGCAGCGTGGAGTAGCACGCAGTTTGAGGCGCACGCGCCGCAGACTTTGCATCTGACGGTGACCCTGCGCGCGCTGGCAACGGCTACGCCGGTAGGAAATGCCGCGCTCACCTTCACAGCCTTTGGGGATGGTCAGACGGCGTACGGAGCGGCGAGCCTGAATCTGATGCTGCCGACGGCGCTGGTGCTCACTCTGAGCGAAAATCCGCTGAGCCTGACGCCAGGCAGTCAGACAACCGAGACGGCGACCCTGAGGATCGTGGGACCACTGACGCTGGAAACAAACCTGGCGGACGTCGCACTGCGCATGGAGGGTTTGCCGACAGGTGTGACGGCGACATGGAGCGCCTGGACGTATGTCAACGGCGTATTGACGGCGCAGGGCGCGGTGACGGCAGATGCGACTGCGACTTTGGGCACGACACGCACCGTGGCTCTGGCCGAGGTCACCGACGCTGCAACCGGCCAGGTCTATGACACCGTAGAGCCGATCGAGGTGGATGTGCATCCGCAGGCGACGCTGGCGGTGTCAGCTCCGGGTTCGCTGCTTCTGGTGCCGGGCGCTATGGCGCAGGTGCCGGTAACGGTGACAGCATCCGCACCGCTGAGCCAGCCAGTGGGGATGATTGTAAGTGGCCTGCCCACAGGCGTGACGGCAGCGTGGAGCGAGAACCCTGTCACGGGCGGAACAGTAACGCTGCGGCTGACCGTGGCAGGATCTGCGCGACCGGCAGCCGGAACGCTGACGATCGAGGCTACGGGCGATGGGCTGGCGGCAGCGACGACGGTCGGGTATCGGGTTTACTGAGCAGCGGACGGCACAGCAGTCGGCGCTGCGGGTTTCCCCGTTTCATCGATCAGACCGAGGGCGCGATAGATGAAGAGAGGTGCATCGGCGAGCGAGTAACGACTGCGGTAACAGGCAAGCGCAGCGGCTTGCATCGCCTCGCGCTCGGATGCCGTCATCGCCTGAAATCGCTCGATCAGTCGGGCTGTGCCTTCGACAGTGTCAGTTTCGACAAGTCCTGCATGATCGGCGTCAACTTCAGGAGCAATGTTGACCTTGTCGCTGATGAGCGGGATCAGGCCGCAAGCCAAAGCGTCCGCGACAGCGATGCCAAAGTTTTCCTGATGCGAGGGCAGGATGAAAGCGTTGGCGGCGTAAAACGCGCCCCATTTTTCAGCTCCGCGCAGCATGCCGGTCCAGGTAATGCGATCGCCAATCCCCAGCGCGGCTGCGCGCGCTTTCAACTCGGCTGTCCAGCCAATCTCGTCCGGGCCAGCCATGACCAGATGGATATCCTGCTGCTCTGAGCGAGCAAAGGCGTCGATCAACAGATCGCAGCCTTTTTTGGGGTGAATGCGTCCGAGAAACAGCAGAAATCGACGATCCACCAGATGCGGCCAGGCGGCAAGGAATGCCGCGCGATTGGCTGACGCGTCCCCCTCCGGACCGGCGGAGCCGTAGGGCACGTGCAGGCGATGGAATCGGCGAAACGGAAACCCTTCCGCGACGGTGCGGTACTCTTCCGGGCTGGTGACGCAGACAGCATGCGCCTGGTTCAGATTGCGAGATTCGGCCAGTATCCAGTAAGCGAGCTTTTTGAGATGCTTGAGCGGGAAACGGCGCTTGAAATAGGGGTCCAGCATCCCGTGGCTGAAGACGGCGTAGGGAACACGGCCAGAGAATGCGCGACGCGCAGCCAGGCTGTGGTACTGCCAGATCCCGTTGACGATGACGCCGTCGAAGCGAGAACGATTGGCGCGCAGCCATGGCTCCAGGTGCGAAGAGTAGCCGTAGCGTCCCAAAGCAGGTCCACAGGGATGGACTGGACATACGAATGCGCTGCGATATCCATCCTTCAAGGGTCCATCGTCGGGAGAGTCGAGAGTAACAACCTCGACATTCGACCCCAGCTTCTGGTGCGCCAAAGCAAACATGCGGACGGACTCGCTAGGTCCGCCGCCCTCTGGATTCAGAGTCCGGATGATATGGAGAATCTTCAGTTTGCCCTCGGGAGCAAGC
>JAJZCP010000129.1 GCA_021846065.1 Acidobacteriota bacterium | reverse complement strand
CTGTCAAAAGGCTCGACGTGAAAGACCCCGCTACCGGGAAGCCCGCCACGAAAAATATCTTCTACCCGAGCAAGGCCGGCGCCGCGCTTAAATATGCTTCAAACGACCCCGACAGCCGGGAGTCGATCTATCAGGATTCCAGCATTCAGGCCCTGCAGCATCGCGGCGTGACGTTCCTGAGTTGTCATACGGCGACGGAAGAACAGGTGCGAGCGCTGATCCATCACAACAATTTGAAGCAGCAGCCGGAAGAGATCGTCCACGACATGCTGGCGCATATGATTCCCGGCGCCATCGTGGTTGCGTCCATGGTGGCGGCGCTGGCCCTGCTGCAGACCGAGGGTCACTACAGCTACCTGAAGGTCTAGCCGCTGCACGGCAACCACAACGGAACAAGGAGACAGGCGATGAGGATGAGAAGCCGTACTGCAGCTTTGGCGCTGCCGCTCTTGATGACGGCCGCGCTGAGCGCACAGCAAGCGCCACAGAAATTTCCGCCGTGGAGCGCAGGAGCCAACAATCCTGCAGCCGAGAAAGGTTACGTGTTTCACGTGCCGGACGTGGACAATGTCCCCGACCTGCACGGCAACCCGGCAAACGCGAAGCTGGTGCTGTTCATCGGCGGCAACCAGTTTTTCGTGCTGCCGCAGCTCATCGCCGGGTTCGTGCAGCAGCATCCGGAGCTGCGTGGCCGCATCTTTTACGAGACGCTGCCGCCGGGTATTCTGCGCCGGCAGATGGCAGCCGGCGGCGCGTTGACGCTGGGCAATCTTACGGTGCAGGTACAGCCAGACGTCTACGAGGCTGGCGCGCGCGTGCTGCGGCAGATGGCTGCCAAGCAACAGGTGGAGGGCGTGACGGAATATGCGACCAACACGCTGGCGATCATGGTCCCTGCTGGCAATCCCAAAAACATTCGCGGATTGAATGATCTGGGAAAGCCCGGCCTGCGGCTCTCGATGCCCAATCCGCAGTGGGAAGGCGTTGCCAACCAGATTGCGAATTCGCTGCGCAAGGCCGGCGGGGAGCCGCTCTATCAGTCGGTTTACAAAACAAAAGTAGCGGACGGCTCTACCGTGCTGACGGAAATTCATCATCGCCAGACGCCGATGCGCATCATGGGCGGGCAGGCGGATGCGGGCGTCACCTGGGCCTCAGAGATTGCGTTTCAGAAGAGCGTTGGCAATCCGATCGATGGCGTAGAGATTCCTGCCACGCAAAATACAACTGCCGTCTACGCATGCGGCGTTGTCAAAGGCGCGCCGCACGCGGCTGTTGCCCGCGCGTGGCTCGCATATCTGAAGTCTCCGGCGGCGCAGCAGGCCTACCGGCGCTTCGGATTTGGTCCTGTGCCCGCAACCATCCATGAGAAGGAGTAATCATGCTGCGTTCGAAGATCTGCTTGTTGCTGTCTGCTCTTTCTGTAGGCGCGGCCCTTGCCGTCGCCGGTTGTTCGCGTCAGAAACAGGCTCCCCCTGCCGCGGCGCAGCCGACGCCTGCGCAACAGGCGGAGCTGGCCGTGCAGGGCAAGCTGATCTTCGACCAGACGCCGCAACACGCTGCAGCGTATGTCGGCAATAAGCTCTCCTGCGGCGACTGCCACATCGATAGCGGCAAGGAACCTTATGCCGCGCCTTTGGTCAACATTGCCAATGTTTTTCCCGCATATACCAAGCGCGCGGGCCGGGTGGTATCGCTGCAGGAGCGCATCAACGAGTGCTTTGTCCGCAGCGAAAACGGCAAACCGCTGCCGGAAGACAGTCCGGAGATGGTCGCGTTAATCGCGTATCTTGACTCAATATCCAGCGGAGTAAAAGGGCAGGCGGCTCCGCAGCGTGGATTTGTCCAGGTACCTGCATTGACCGGAAATCCTGCGCACGGCAAGCAGGTATATGCGACACAGTGCGCCGTGTGCCACGGCGTCAACGGCGAGGGTGTTCCGACTGTGCTGCCACCGGTTTGGGGCCCTGGCGCGTATAACGATGGCGCGGGGATGGATCACGTGGAGAAGATGGCAGCCTTCCTGGTACACAACATGCCGCAGAATCATCCTGGAACTTTGAAGCCGCAGGAAGCGTTCGACGTGGCCGCATTCATCCACAGCAAGCCGCGGCCGGCTTTCAATCCGAAGTACAAAGGGCTTTAGCCGCTGCGGCCCGGCCGGCAGAAAAGCTGCGCCCTTTCTGCCGATATGACGGTGTACAGCGTTGCCAGCGACGGACGGCCACGCTGTACGCACGCCCTTGCGCACGAAAATCCACGAGCGTCCGCGCTACACTCAAGCATGCGGACGCAACACGCTCCCAAGTACCCTCTGCCACGATGGACCGCTGCGGCCTGCGTGCTTCTGAGCCTGGTCGGCTCGGCCCTTGCGCAAAGTTTCAAGCCTGGCGATCTGGCGCCAGCGCATCCGCCCAGCACGCTCGAAGGCCGCACTGAGGCGCTCAATCAAATCTTCCGGGACTATTGGCAGGACCAGCTCAAACACAATCCGGAGATGGCGAGTGCGGTCGGGGACAAGCGCTATGACGACCAGCTCTCGGATTACTCTGCCCGCGCTTATGACGATTCGCTGGCGCGCGGCGAGGGATTTATTGAGCGGCTGGGCGCCATCGATACCACCGGGATGCCGGCGCAGCTCCGGTTGAGCAAGAAGCTGCTCGTCAGCGATCTGGTCGATCAGCAGGAGTCATCCGTTTGCAAGCCATGGCAAACACCGGTCACGCAGGTGAACGGTCCGCAGCTGGATCTGCCGCTGCTGGTGGAAACCCTCACCTTTACCAGCGCCGGGGATTATGAGCACTACCTGGCGCGGCTGCAGCGGGTACCCCAGGTTTTTGCGCAGGTTAGTACCGCGATGATGCTCGGGGAGCAGGACGGCCGCAGTGAACCGCAGTTTTTGATGGAGCAGGTACTGGCGCAGGTAAATGCCGTGGCTGCGGCAAAGCCGGAGACTACGATCTTTGCGCGGCCGGTGGAGAAATTTCCTGCGTCGATTCCCGTCGCCCGGCAGAAGCAGCTCCACGACCAGATTCTGCAGGCAGTCCGCACGCAGGTGCAGCCTGCCTATGCGCGTTTCGCCAGGTTTCTCGCGGCCACCTATATTCCGCATGCGCGCCAGCAGCCTGGAATCTGGGCCAGTCGCGACGGCGATGCTTGTTACGCGTACCTGGTGCGCCACTTTACGACGACGGACATGACGCCGGCCCAGGTGCATCAGATGGGCCTCGACGATGTGGCCCGCATTCAGCCGCAGTTGCTGGCGGCGGTGCATCAGTTGGGCGGGACAGACCTTCGCAGCTTTCATCAGCATCTGCTCGACGATCCGAAGGAGCATGCGCAGTCCGCCACCGAGCTTATCGGACTTTACAGCCACTACGTGCAGCAGATGACGCCAAAGCTGCCACAGCTGGTGACAAAGCTTCCCAAATCTCCGTTGACTGTCGTCCCCATGCCAGCGGCTGACTCCGCCGGCCAGGTGCCGGCGGACTATCAGGCCGGTACGCCCGATGGCTCGCGGCCTGGCATGATTCGCGTCAACACGACGGACGCCACCAGCCGCCTGCTGACACAGGTGGAAGCCATCGCGTATCACGAGGGCGTCCCTGGCCATCACTTGCAGATTTCACTGGCACAGGAGATGACGGGGCTGCCGGAGTTTCGCCGCTTTGAGGGCTACACGGCGTTTGTGGAAGGCTGGGCCTTTTACAGTGAGCAGCTTGGCCAGGAGGTTGGCTTCTATCAAAATCCGTACAGCCGGTACGGCATGCTGGAGAATCAGATGTGGCGCGCCGTCCGGCTTGTCGTGGATACTGGCGTTCATCAGGACCACTGGACGCGCGACCAGATGGTGCAATATTTCCGCGATCACACCGCGATGGACGACATCACGATCCAGGAAGAGGTGGATCGTTACATCGCATGGCCCGGGCAGGCGCTGGCCTATGACGTGGGGCGTTTGAAGATCCTTGAACTGCGTGCCAAAGCGCAAAAGGCGCTTGGGCCAAAGTTCGATATCCGGACCTTTCACGATGCGGTGCTCGATACGGGCGCGTTGCCGCTCGACATTCTGGAGCAGCGTGTGAACGCGTGGATCGCCGCACAGCAGGGGACTCGTCCGTAAGACGTACAAACGGGCTATCCACGCAAATCCGCCGCTGTCGCAGCTCTGTCGATGCGGCCCATCTACAGGAGACGGAATGGTAATGAAGAAAGGAAATTCAAAGCCCAGCAAGCATCCGGAGACGCATGTCCCGTCACGGCTGGCCGTCATTGGCGCCGGCAAAATGGGCAGCACGCTGCTGCAGGCCTTTTTGCGCAGCGGCCTGTTTCCGCCGGAAAACATCGTGGCGACCGTACAGCATGAGGCGCGCGCGCAACAGCTTGCTGCGCAGCTCGGCATCACCGTCACGACCGATAATCTGAGAGCCGCACGCGAGGCCGACCTGATTCTGCTCGGCGTCAAGCCGCAGTCCGTGCTGGAGGTTCTGCGTCAGATCCGGCCTGCACTTTCATCGCGCAAGGCTCTGTTCTCCATCGCAGCTTCCGTCAAGACGGCCGCGCTGGAAGAAGCAGCCGGCGTCGAGCTTCCGGTGATCCGGGCCATGCCGAATACGCCGGCCCTGATCGGCTGTGGCGCTACGGCGCTGTGCCGTGGCCGGTATGTTTCGGCCGAGCTGCTGGCGCTGGCGGAGCGGATGTTCCTGAGCGTGGGCCGCACGGTTCTGGTGGAAGAGAAGCACATGGACGCGGTCACGGGCCTGTCCGGCAGCGGTCCCGCCTACATTTACATCATTCTGGAGGCGCTGGCCGAGGCTGGCGTGAAGGTGGGTTTGCCGCGCGATGTTGCCACGTTGCTGGCGTCGCAGACCGCGCTGGGTGCGGCCAGCATGGTGCTGCAGACCGGCAGTCATCCCGCGCTGCTGAAAGACAACGTGACGACGCCTGCCGGATGTACGGTAGACGGCATTCTGGAGCTGGAAGAAGGCGGATTGCGTGTGACGCTCATCAAGGCGGTGATGCGTGCCACAGAGCGCGCCCGCGAACTGGCGGCCCACTGACAGGGGTGCGAAAAACGGCCGGCAACGCGGGCTGCCCGCGGCTGCCTTGCAGTTTGGGCTTTGCGCCTGATTGCGGTGCTGAGAAAATATTTTATGGCGGACTCCTTTCAGAATTCTGTGCTGGCAACAGCGCATCGGCTGCAGTGTATCGGCTGTGGCGCCGAAATTGACGGCGTGGATGCGCCGGAAGATTTTCGTTGCCGGGCATGCAGCGAATTGTTTGCGGTCGTTTATCCCGGCCTTGTAAAACGTCTCGGCAGTGCAAAGGTTCTGCGGGAGCGCTCTGT
>JAJZCP010000006.1 GCA_021846065.1 Acidobacteriota bacterium | reverse complement strand
GAGCTTTCCCGTGCGTCCCAGTCCGGATTGAATCTCATCGGCGATCAGCAGCACCCGGTGCTTGCGGCACAGTGCGGCTGCGGCCGCCAGATAGCCATCCGGCGGCACAATAATCCCTGCCTCGCCTTGGATCGGCTCCACCAGAAACGCAGCCGTATTCGGTGTGATCGCCCGCTCCAGCGCTGCGATGTCGCCAAAGGAAACCGCCCGGAATCCCGGCGCAAAAGGCCCGAATCCAGCCCGATATTGCGCATCCGAGGAGAAGCCGACAATCGCAATCGTACGTCCGTGAAAATTCCCGGAGGCAACCAGAATCTCTGCCTGGTTCGGAGCGATTCCCTTCACGGTTTCGCCCCACTTGCGTGCCGCTTTCAGTGCCGTCTCCACGCCTTCGGCTCCTGAGTTCATTGGCAACGCCATCTCATATCCTGTCAGCTCATGCAGATCGCGATAGAGCAGCGGTAGTTGATCGTTGCGAAACGCCCGCGAGGTTAACGTCACCTTCTGCGCCTGTTCCATCATCGCCCGCAGAATCGCCGGATGGCAGTGGCCCTGATTCACCGCTGAGTAGGCAGCCAGAAAATCAAGATAGCGACGGCCCGCGACATCCTGGACCCAGGCTCCCGACGCGCGTTCAATCACCACATCGAGCGGGTGATAGTTGTGCGCGCCGTACTGCTCTTCGAGGGCGATCAGTTCTGCGGTGGAGTATTCCCGGTCAATGGCGAGTTCCGTCGTGGTCATGGCTTCCTCAGGCAAAGAACAAAAGTGAAAATACTTTGTGCTGTTTTTATGGTAACGCCAGCTTTGTCTCGTATCTCGCGGGATTTGAACTCTATCCTCACCCTCAGGCCGGGACCAAAGCCGCATCGAGAATGGAGCGCAACTCCTCGATGGAGTGGGCTGCAAACCATGCGCGCAGGTTCTGGCCATCCTCGCGTTGCTCCAGATAGCTGCGGAAAAGCCGTTCCAGCGCATCAGGAACCTCTTCGGACCGGCATCGGAAGTTCACCTGCCGTGCAAATCCCGCATGCTGGCCCAGTGCGCCGCCCAGTGCAAAATACCAGGCATCGACCAGTTTTCCCTCGTGTTTGATCTTCTTCCCTTCCAGTCCAATGTCGCCAATCCAGGCCTGTCCGCAGTTGTTTGGGCAGCCTGTCACGTGCAGCTTCAACTGCTGGTCAAAGCCCGGCAGCCGCGCGTCCATCTCCTCGGCCAGCCAGCGCGCAAATCCCTTCGTCTCCGTGATGGCCAGCTTGCAGAACTCCGTCCCCGTGCAGGCCACCGTGCCGCGCCAGAAGGGCTTTGCATCCACAAAAATTCCAAGCGACGACAGTCCATCCAGCACCTTCGCCAGATGCGCTTCCGGCACATTCGGAATCACAAAGTTCTGGTTCGCCGTCGTTCGCAGCTCTCCGCCCGCGTACTGCTCCACCAGTTCGGCCAGCGCCAGCAGCGCCTGCCCGCTCATTCGGCCGTTCAGCACGCTTGCACCTACCGCATACATCCCGGCCTGTCGCTGTGCCTGCACCCCGGAGTGATCCCTCAGCACGTCTTCCGGCACTTCGTCCGCAACCCCCGGCGCCAGCTTGTAGCCAAGAATCGCTTCCAGCTCTGCCAGAAAACGCTCCGCCGTCCACTCTTCGGCCAGAAACAGATACTTCAGCCGCGCTCGATCCCGACTCTGTCGCAGACCCTGCTGCCGCCGGAAAAGCTCGGCAATCGCCCGCACCACCGGCAACACTTCTTCCTCACGCAGAAACGCATCCAGCTTCACCGCCAGATGTGGCTCCTTCGACAGTCCGCCGCCCACGCGCACCGAGTACCCGATCTCCCCGCCGCGACGCACCGCCGTTATCGCCGCATCGTTGATCTCCGGATAGCTGCACCACACCGGGCAGCCTGTCACTGTGATCTTGAACTTGCGCGGCAGGTTATAGAACTCCGGATTCCCATTCAACTCGCGCGCAATCGTCCGCGCCAGCGGCGAGGCATCCACAATCTCATGCTCATGAAGCCCCGCCAGCGGGCATCCCGTCACGTTGCGCACCACATCTCCGCAGGCACTACGCGGCGAAAGTCCCACCGATTCGATCGCATCCACCACCTTCGGCAGCGCATCGATCGTCAGCCAGTGCAACTGGATCGCCTGTCGCGTCGTAATATCGGCCAGATCGCGCGCATGATCCACCGTCAGTTGCCCGATCGTCCTCAACTGCTGCGCGTTCAGAATGCCGTTCGGCACCGCGATGCGCATCATGAAGTACTCCGTCGTCACGCCCTCGCCGCCCTTGCCTCCGGTCACCCCCGCGCCATCGCCCTGCGTATAAATCCCCCACCACTTGAAGTAGAGGCTAGCCCACTCCGGCAGCACGCTCGTGCGGCCCTCCGCGGCAAAGCGCCGCACCTCATCCCATGCGTCCCACGGATTCTTCTCAAGCTTCAGCCGCTCCGTGCGCTGCGCTTTGGTTTCCTTCACCGGGGACTCGTTTGCATTCGTCACAGTCTGCTCCTGCTTTTAACGTTCTGAAAAATGGATATAAAAAAACTCCGGAGGCTTTGGGCCTGCCGGAGTCTTTTTGCGATACCTGGAAAGTTTCTGCTGGATTCCTAAAGGTGCAGTCTCTTCACACGTCGCACTCCGGCGCGGTCGTCACACGGGTGACAACACGGCATCGGACACGGACATGCGCTGCAGAAAAACATTATCACCAGCCTACTTCCGAATTCTCGCGAAGTCAACGCCTCCGCATTTCCGCGCTCTCTTTTGTCGGTTTCAACGGATCCTGCATGGGCATAATCGGTGCGGTGCGAATCTCTTTTTTGGTCACCGTCAGGGTTCCAATCCGCTGCGATCCCACATCCCCCACAGAGACTTTAATCCGCACGGAATACTTCGGAAATCTAACCCGAAGCGGGATCGTCGTACGCAGACGTGCCCGTTCCGCCTCCGACGTCAGCGGAGTCGTTAGATACATGCTCAGGTACTGGAAGCCGCCGATCTTTCCGGAGTCCTTGTAATCGGTCGCCAGCAGCAGAAGCTGTGCTCTGTACGTCCCATCTCCGGTCCGCTCCCACTTCAATTTGCTCTCATCCACATACACGCCAATCTGGACCGATTGACTGACCGGATCGCGCGTGACCAGCGAGAGTGTGACCGGCAGCGCATTCATCTCGAAGGTTGAAAACGCGGCGTACGAAATCCCTTCGAATGTCTCTTGCTCCGGCGTCAGCGCCCCGTCCGTCTCCGGCGCATAATAGCCCTTCATGGTAATCAGACGGTACCCGGGATGCCGCACCTGCACCTCGATATTGCGGTATTCCCCGTTCGCCTTCACCTGGGTCGGCTGATACGTAAGCGTATAGTAGTTCGATTCCAGATCCACTGCCCGCCGAATGCCCTCAACCATGTCATTGCTGAAATACATCTGGCCGCCGGTCTCATTCACAAACGATCCAAAGTAAATATTCGCGCCGAAAGGGTCCGTCGTTTGCAATCGAAGATCGCCCTGTTGCGCACCCGGGTCTTTCAGCCGATCTTGAAATCCCGGCAGAACCGCCGAGAGCCGGATTCGCGATTCAACCAGCATGTTCACGGTCTTGCGCGCGAATGCATCCATCGTCCTTTCCTGCTCCACCGACAGGATCGACCAGATATGGACGCTCGGCCCAGAATCTCCCAACCAGAGCAGATTCTTCTTGCCAGGAATGCCCCGATTCAGCAGCGCAATCTGTTGCAACACCTCCAATGGCTTGATCTTTGCCTCGCCAAAATCCATGGGCATGATCCCATCCGGCCCAACGCCTTGCAATGCCTGCTGCAGTCGATCCCGTCTTCTCGTATAGCCAGTCAGCAGAAGCATCTCGTTTGGATGTATCGTCAGTATCTCCATCGGCGACGGCAGGACCGCGGGCATCTTCTGCAGATATTCGCGGACCTCGTTCAGGACGTGTGTCGAACCCGGTGCCGACGTATCCAACTCATCCAGCAGCAGAATTGTCTTCGGAACCTTCGCGTCCACGGCATCGTCGGCCCGCTTACCTTTGCCGACTGCCTGTGCAGAATGCGCTTCCGGCGTTTCAAAGGAAGTGATTGTCTGCGGCGCTTTATTCTCCGTGACAAGGAAATCGTCCTTCGCCAGCCCCATCGTGACAGGCTTCCCTGCCTTGTCCAGCACCGTCACGTCCAGATACACAAGATCGGATTTCTCCTGAATCGTGGGCACCGGCTGCTTCGATCCGGAATGGCTCCGCGGAGGACTCCCGGCCAGAGCATTCCACCCGCCCGAGGCGAGCATGACAATCGACAGAAGAGCAAACAGACACGACCTGCGCATACCATCTCCAACCCTCATGCCAGCAAAAAGTTTTTGCTATGCCGCGGAAATCATACGCATCCCAACCAGCCCATGCAAAGCTGCTCCTGCAACACTTCCGCCTCCCCGTTGCCGCTAGAGTGTTTTCGCTCACACCGCTTACCGCGGAGACGCTCTCGGCGGGGCTTTTCCCCAAGGAAAAGCCTCACTCACCATTGCCCGTCTGTATAAACCATGAGCGAAAACGCTTTATCCCAGCCATAAATATTGCACTCGTGCTTGCCACCGGCCGCGTGCGTGCGTATAGTGGACGGGTTCCGGAAAACAGGTTATGGGAAGAGCGCCTTCGGCAAAACGAATACGATGAATCAGCCATTCAGCAACAGAACAAACGATTGTTTCATGCGCATCGCTGCTTGCAGCTCTCTGCGGCCAGCCCGCTCCAAGATCCTCGCACTGGTCGCTGCCTTCTTCCTTGTCGCAGCCGCTTCGCCTGCCGCTCCTGCGCAAAACGCCGCGCCGCAGACCGCCATCGCTTGCTCCGGCACCCTTCATGACTCTGGCGGCGCGCCCATCGCCAACGCTCGCGTCACCCTGCAATCCCCCTCTGGCCAGCGGTTGCGCGCCGTCACTGCCTCCGACGGCAGCTTCCATTTCGCCGACATAGCTCCCGGCGGTTATCAGCTTACGGTGGAGCGGGGGCACCGCAGTTACGCGGGGAGTGAGCATGTCACACTTCCCTGGATCCTGGCCAACGGAGCCATCGGCAACCTGGACATCACGATTACCGTGCAGGGCGATCTGACCGTCTCCGGCAGTCAGCGTGTTCAGGCCACCAGCGGCGAAGATCTCTCCGGAAAAGCCGTCAGCAGTCTCCCGCTCAACAAGCGCGACTTCAGTCAACTGCTCCTGCTTGCCGCCGGCACCATGACCGACACCAACGGAGCCACCAACTTCACCCAGCAATTTGCCATCGACGGCCAGCGCGGTGTCGAAGCCACCTTCGCCATGGACGGTGCCGACATCAGCGATCCGGAGATGGGCGGAGCCACCTTCACCAACTTCGACGTCGACGCCATCGACAGCATCCAGTCCAGCTCCGGCTGGATGCCTGCGCAGATCGGTCGCGGCGCCTCCGGCTTCACCAACATCATCACCCGCTCCGGCAGCGCAGGCTTCCACGGCTCCTTCTTCGAGTTCGTCCGCAACTCCGCCATGGACGCGCGCAACTTCTTCGACTACTCCTCGCCCATCAACCCAGGCCGCCTGCCTCCATTCCGCCGCAACGAATTCGGCTTCACCAACGGAGGTCCGGTCGTCCTTCCCCATCTCTACAACGGCCGCGGCAAGACATTCTACTTCGGCCAGTACCAGGGTTTCCGCCAGGTGCTCGGCACCACGCAGGTGCTGCCCGTCCCCACGGCGCAGCAGCGCGCCGGCATCGACACCATCACCACCTCCTCCGGCCAGACCGACACCCTCCATGTGCCTGTCAATCCAGCCATCGCCGCCATTCTCGCCCGTTATCCGCTGCCCAATCTTCCCTCCGGCGCTTACGGCGCGGAGACCTTCGCCACTTCCTCCAAGGTCATCACCAACGCCAATCAGTTTTCTCTCCGCCTCGACGAGCAGCTCTCCGACAAAACCCAGCTCATGGGGCGCTATGTCTGGGATCATCTCACCGGTCCCACCACCAATCCCGATCAAACCACCATTGACCCCGCCTTCGGCGTGCAATACATCGACCACCAGTCGAACGGCCTCGTCAACGTGCGTCACGCTTTCACCACGCACTTCACCTCCAGCACCTCCATCAGCGCCACGCGCACCACGCCCGGCTTTCCCACGGCCGATCACACCGATCCCGCAGTCAAGTTCCTCGATGGATCCTTCGAGCCATTCAACTCCGCTGGCGGCTCCGTCATGAGCGCATTCGGCAATCTCTTTCAGGGCCAGCAATCGTTCGACTGGACGCGCGGATCACATCTCTTCCAGTTCGGCGGCGAGGCGCGCCTCAACCGCGACACCACTTACTTCGGCATCAGCCCCAACGGCGAATACGACTTTGGCGGCGGCACCGCCTACTCTCCCGTCTTCATCCCCTCCTCCAGCGGTCAGAATGACGTGCAGCCCGGCGCCGCTCTGCCCGACACGCTCAGCAGCTTTCTCGTCGGCAGTCCGTTCCAGTACACCATCGCTGTCGCTCCCCCGTATTTTTCCAACGGCACACACATCGGTCCTGCCGCCATCAACCGCAACGCTTGGGCTCTCTATGCCCAGGACACCTGGCGCATCGACCCCACTCTCACCCTTGACTACGGCCTGCGATGGGAGCTTTACACCCCCATCTCCGAGCGCGCCAAACGCACCTCCGGCCTCACCTTCACGCCCACTCCCGGCGGAGGTATTCAGCAGCAGTACGTCATCAATCCCCAGCCCGGCTATCTCTTCCAGAAAGATGGATTCATGCCGCGCGTCCAACTCAGCTGGGCCGCTCCCAAAGGCTTTCAGGTTCACGTTGGCGGAGGCATCACCATCATCCCGCCCAACATCTGGCAGGACAACTTCCTCACCGGCTCCACGCCCTTTGTCGTCTACCCTCACCTGACCTCGGCCGCCGGCGCGCCCATTCCTTACGGCTACCAGATCACGCCCAACGAGCTGCCCAACGTCTACACCCCGCAGGGTGCAAATATCTTCGCCTCCGGCAACACCAAGGACGTGCCCGCCAACACCGTCATGGACCTGAACCGCTACGAGCTGGATCTTGCCGCGCTCACTCCTTCCAAGGCCGTATCGCCGCTTGCCTTAAGTTCCATCGATCCGAAGTTCGGCAATGCCTGGCTCTACACCTGGACGCTTGGCTTTGAACACAAGATCGGCGATCTGGTCGCCGACGCGGCCTACGTCGGAACGGCTGGCGTTCATCTCCCGCGCGAAAGCTTCCCTAACGCCTACCTCGGCGCCGGTCCTGCCGAAGCTCCCTACACCACTTTTGACAGCAAGGGAAACATCATCGGCGGCTTCGGCTTCGAGCAGGTCATCACCAACACCTCGCACTCCACCTATCACGCACTGCAAACCTCGCTCCAGGGCACCTTCGCGCACGGCGGACCCGGCGTGCAGGCCGGATACTCCTGGTCCAAATCCATCGACGACACCAGCGCCGTCACCGGCGGATTCATCTCCGGCGGCACCGGAGCGGTCGCTCCGGCATTTCCCCAGAACCCCACCAACACCCACCTCGAAAAAGGCCCATCCACCTTCGACGTCACCCACAGCTTCACCCTCAGCGTCGCCCAGGATATGCACCTGAATCAGATTGCATTCCTTCATCGCATCCGCAGAGGCTTCACCGAGGGCTGGGAACTGCTCAGTATCTCCACCCTCTCCAGCGGATCGCCCTTCACCGTACTCTCCGGCATCCAGCAGACCGGCTACGGCTCGAACGGCGTCGACCGTCCCGATCAGATCGGCAAGCCGCAGCTTTCCACCGCCCGCAAAAATCGCGAAGACTACTTCGGCCTCGGTGCCGACAATGCTTCCTATTTCTACATCCCCATCCACATTCCCGGCGGCACCGGTCCCAATCAGGGACGCTTCGGCACGCTTGGCCGCAACACCTTTCGCGGTCCGGCCTACTACGACTTCGACTACGCCCTCATCAAGGACACACCCTACGGTCATCGACGACGCGGCGGAGAACTCATCGATCTTCAGTTTCGCGGCGAGTTCTTCAACCTCTTCAACCTCGTCAACATGAGCCTGCCCGCAAATACCATCGAAGGCGCAGGCTTCGGAGAGATCAGCAGGACGGCCGGAACCTCGCGCCAGATTCAGCTTTCGCTCAAGCTCATCTACTGAGGCAGAATTGCCGAAACCAGACTGAAGGAGGCAGCCTGTTTTACCGTGTCGGCTGCTTCGCCAGAGGATTCTTCCAGTCGATCACCGTCGGGTCCAGTCCTGCCGGGGACCAGGCTTTCACCACCGCCTCGCCCACCTTGCCCAGCGTCTTCTGTGCTTCGTTGTCGCCCGTCCAGCGCTGGTCGGCATTCTCCTGGGTAAAGGCGGCGATCACAATCGGCCCCGCCTTCGAGGCAATCACCGCCACGTCGTTGCGCACCGCGTCCAGCGCCCCCGTCTTGTTCCCGATCGCCGAGCCTTGCTCGCTGGTGTCCAGCGTCTCCAGATAGCGCGGCAGTCCGTCGCGGTCCTGCTGCTCGCGCAGCATCGTCAGCATCTGGCCGCAGATCGGGCCATCGGCCGTCTGCGCCGGACCACCCGACAGATCGAGCCTGCACTCCACCAGCCGCTCCATGATCGATGCCATCTCCCGCGCCGTCGTCTTGCCCAGCCCGAACTTCGGCTGATCCGCAGGCATCGCCTCGGTCGCAGGAAGAAAAATCTTCTTGTATAGCCACGTATCGTGCAGTCCCGCCGCCACAATCGTCGCGTCGATATTGTGCAGCCCAAAGCGGTCGATCGCCATATTTGTCGCCGTGTTGTCGCTCAACACCACCATCAGCGTCAACACATCGCGCAGCGTCAGCGCAAGCGGCGTATCCAGGTCATTCAGCACCCCCGATCCCGGAGCCTGATTGTCCTTCGTGAGCACCAGCTTTTCATCCATCGACGCCTTGCCTGCACGCAACTGTTCGGCGGCGTGCAGCAGGATCGCCAGCTTAATCACCGATGCCGTCTGCACCGGCTCATCGGCCGCCAGCGCTGCCGTCTCGCCGGTGCGCAGATTTTTTGCAAAAACCGTCAGCCTGCCGTGGTGCGCGGCGGCAATCGCAGCCAGTTGCGTGTCGAGTTGCCTGTCGAGATGCGCTCTGGTCCCGACTCCGGTCTGGCTCTGAGCGACAGCGGGAAGACCAGGAAACGCCGCCCAGGCGACGATAGGAAGGACGAGCTTCGATACCAGACGGAAAAGCATAGAGAGAGCATACCCGCTTTTGCTTCTCTCTGCGGGTGTTCACTAACTGTGAATAGGATCGGGGCCACCGTCCGCATCGTCGGAGCAGGCCCGCTCTTCCACCAGCCGGACTGGGTACATCCCGCGCAGCGCGTTGCAAAGATAAATCCTTTCGGCCCTTTGAAGATCATCCGGAGTGAGCGTCTCTTCGCGCGCCTCGGATCGACTCTCCAGCACCTGCCGCCGAAAGACTCCCGGCAGCACTCCCGCGCTCAGCGGCGGCGTCAGCAGCCATCCATCGCGTTCCACAAAGAGATTGCTGATCGCTCCCTCGGTCAGCTCTCCGCGCTCGTTCAGGAAGATCACGTCATCCAGGCCGCGCTCGGCGGCCAGTCCGCGATAGCGATCGTAGAGTGCGCGGTGCGTCGTCTTGTGGCGCAGAAACCGATCGGTCGAGTTCACTCGTTCTGCCGCCAGCGCAATCCTTCCATGCGCCTGCCAGTCGCCCAGAGGATGCGCTTCCACGCGGCATTCGCCTTCGCGGTTCAGCAGCAGACGCAACCGATGTCCGACTCCCGGCCTGCACCCTCGCCCGGCTTCTGCAATGCGCTCTCGCACTTTGCCCGTATCGCAGTCAAAATCGAAGTATTGCGCCGAAGCTTTCAGCCGCTCCAGATGAAGCTCTTCCAGCTTCACGCCATCCCTCCACAGCATCGTCTCGATCAGCTCGAACTCCGGCGTCCGGCAGGAGAGAAAGCTTGCCTTCAGCAGACACTCGCCGTACTCCTCATCTGCCCGCGAATCCGCCACAATCCCTCCGCCTACGCCCATCGTCGCGCGTTCCCCTGTAATCTCCAGCGTTCGGATCGCCACATTGAAGACCGCCTTGCGATCCGGAGAAAAATAGCCGATCGCGCCGCAGTAGACCCCGCGTGGATGTGCCTCAAGCCCGGCAAGAATGCGCATCGTATGCACCTTCGGGGCGCCCGTAATCGATCCGGACGGAAACAGAGCACGAAAGATCGCGTAGAAATCGAGCTTCTCCGGCACGCGCGCCGAGATCGTCGAAGTCATCTGCAGCAGAGTCGGATATCGCTCAACCGTGAAGAGGTCTTCAACGCGCACGCTGCCCATCTCAGCGATGCGTCCCAGATCGTTGCGCAGCAGATCGACAATCATCACGTGCTCGGCACGATTCTTTGGATCTTTCCGCAGCCGCTGCGCCTGAACTTCGTCCTCCGCCGAATCCACTCCGCGCGGCATCGTTCCCTTCATCGGGCGAGTCACCACGCGCTCGCCATCCCGACGGAAAAACAACTCCGGCGAAAAGGACAGAATCTTCCGTTCGCCCAGATCGAGAAATGCTCCATACGCTACCGGCTGTTGCCGAATCAGCCGCCGATAGAGCGCCATTGCCGAGTGCCGCGCAACGGAAAATTCCACCGCGTCGGTAAAGTTCGCCTGATAGCTCTCGCCGGCGCGAATTTTTTCCAGGATCGCCTCGATCCTGCAACGATACTCCGCCGAAGAGATGCGCAATCGCCATCGCTCTGTTTCACTCTTCGCATCCTCCTCCACGCCATTCGCGGCAAACTCATCCCCGGCTTGCGAAGTCGCTGCATGATCGAAGACCAGCGGCTCCGCGTAGCAGCCCAGCCAGATCAGCGGTGCGCTCTGTGCATCGCTCGTTCGCGGAAGACCTGCGCCAATGGTCGGTTCGAAGTGTCGCCCGCATTCGTAGGCAAAGTAACCGGCCACGTGCAGTCCTTCGTCCAGCGACCGCTCCAGGAGGGCAAAGGCCGCTGGAATCTCTTCCTGAGTGAACGCCTGAATCCTGCGGACGGGCCTGCGAAACAACCGCGATTGGTGATTCTCCTGCGAGTATCGCGCGGTATGAAAAAGCAGCGAGAACGGCTCGGCGGCGGCAAGTGCGAAGACGGATTCAGGAAGCGGTTGCCAGCCAGTCATGCCTTGCATCGGAAGCGGTTTTCCGTCATCAGCGCCGCTCAAAGGTCAGCGAAGCTGAGTTGATGCAGTAGCGCAGACCCGTCGGACGCGGTCCATCCGGAAAGACATGTCCCAGATGCCCGCCGCAGTGCGCGCAGGTCACTTCAATCCGCCGCATTCCAAAGCTCAGGTCTTCGTGCTCCACGATCCCGCTTCCGTCCGCAGGCAGAAAAAAACTCGGCCATCCGCATCCGGAGTCGAACTTGGCTTCGCTCGTGAAGAGCATCGCTCCGCAGCCCGCGCAGTGATACTCTCCCGTCTCGTGGTTCTGTGTCAACGTCCCGGTAAATGGCCGCTCGGTTCCTTTTTCGCGCAGCACATGGTACTGCTCCGGCGTCAACCGCTGCCGCCATTCCTCTTCACTCAGCTTTACGGTTGATGCTGGCTTTGTCATAACATTCCCCGATCGGCAAGAGAGCTTCGCAGGCCCTCGATCGGGCTGCGAACTCAGTGTAGCGCACTGTTTCGCCCTAGAATTCTCGGCATTCCGGCCGTCCGGATCAGATTTTTAATGCCAACTCTTGCCCGCTTGAGGTAATGTCATTGGCAAAGGGAAGTCTCGGGGGACAATCATTTGGGCAATCTCACCAGTGCGGTAGCGGTCAATGCGCCGGAGGCGGCGTTGGTTCATGAGCTTCAGGCAGGCTCCGAAGATGCCTTCACCTGGCTCATCACGCGCTATCATCAGCCCATTTACAGCCTCCTGGTGCGGACCGTCCGCGATCCCGCCGATGCCGCCGATCTCACTCAGGAAGTTTTCGTCAAGGTCTTCCGCGGCATTCGTGGTTTTCATCAGGAGTCTTCGCTCTGTACCTGGATTTACCGGATCGCGCTCCATGAAGGGTTGAATCAGCGCCGCTGGTGGTCACGCCACAAACGGCAGGAGATCACGCTGGAGGCGGAAGCCGTCGCGAGCGAAGGCGAGGAGCCACTGCTGCTCAAGGACATGCTGGAAGACCCGGCCGAAAAGCCCGACGAGATGCTCTTTCATCAGGAGGCCCGTGAGAGGCTTGAATCCGCCCTTGAAAAGGTGCAGGAGTCCTTTCGCATGGCCGTCCTTCTTCGCGATGTCGAAGGATTTTCCTACGAAGAGATTGCCGAGATGCTCGGCGTCAATGTTGGCACCGTCAAATCGCGTCTCGCCCGCGGTCGAAGCAGTCTTCGGCAAATTCTCGTTCACGCATCCGATCGAACGACCTGTGGGGCTTCCCATCCCGGAGCCATGCACAGTCAGGAGGCTCTATGATCCCACTCGATCCCTGTAGCGCCGCCCGCTCGCGCTTCAGCGAATATCTCGATGGCCGTCTGCCTGGCCGGGAGATGCAGAGGATCACCCGCCATCTGGATACATGCTCGGCCTGCGCGCAGGAGTTCGGCGCCCAGGAATCGCTGCTTCGCGCGCTCTCTTCGCTTGGCCCGGTGCGCGGTCCTCGTCAGGCTCCGCGCGATCTTTCCCTGCGCATTCGCATCGCACTCGACCGGGAGCGTCGCGCAAAGATATACAGCCGCATTCCGGAGTGGAAACTTGCCTGGTCCAACAGCATCGGGCCGTTTCTCTTTCAGCTTTCCACCGGGCTTGCCAGCGCCGTTCTGCTGCTCGGCTCCGTCGCGCTGATGGTGGGGCTGTTCGCGCGTCCGGAGCGCGCTTCTGCGCTCGATGAGCCGCTTGGCGCGGCCACCTCGCCCCGTCTGCTCTACGAGCTTCCCGCCGTTGCCTCCGACGGCTCCATCGATAACTCCGGCGCTCCGGTCGTCGTCGAGGCCTATGTCAACCCCGATGGCCTCGTCTATGACTATCGCATCGTCTCCGGTCCCAACGATTCCAGGACGCGCTCCGCCATCGAAGACAAGCTGCTCTTCAGCGTCTTCGAGCCAGCCCGCGTCTACGGCAAACCCGTGCGCGGACTCGCCGTTCTTTCCTTCGCAGACGTCTCCGTCCACGGATAAGAAGCCCGGCCACGCGGTCGCCTCAGTCTCCGGGTTGCTGCATCGCCCACTCCCACTCCACGCCAGCCTGCTTTTGCATTGCGCTGCGATCGACCGCCAGCACGTAGCCTGCGCCAATCAGCCCATCCAGCGCACGCGTATATGCCGCTACATACGCTTCTCTGCTGGCATACCGGCTCAGAATCGGCCGTCGCGAATCGTGCCTCGCTTCCGCCTCTGCGGTGGTACGCGCCAGCGGCACAAACGACCCGAGAAACGGCAATCGATCCATCGGCGCGCCGATGGCGGCTGCTCGCAGATTCCATCCCGTATACGTCGCAAGAGGCACATCCATCTCCGGTAATCTCACCCCGCCCAGGTCATTCCCGTCGGCATCCACCTGTGGCACTCGCGCCGGATACTCGCCCATGATGCGCGGCGGCTGCCGCTCCAGAACTCCCTGTGCGGCATGCGGGCCAAAGTCCAGCTTCCAACCCTCGGCCATCGTGGCTGGCGGGTTCAAATCTGGAATCGTTGGAAAACGCAGCTCTGCGCGTCTTATCAGCGTTCCCGATGCAAGCGTCGGGTACCGGCTTGGCGGCGGCTGTTTTTCGCCTCGAACCCACGCGTCCATATTTGCCACCATCGCTCGCCAGAACCAGTGGATCGGCAACGGACTCATCCACTGCTGGCTTGCCAGTGGACCCACACCCTTTCGCGGAGGAAACGGTCCGGAGAAATGCTGCAATCCAGCATAGAAGTAAATCCTCACATTCTTCCCCGGCGCAAAATCTTTCTGCCCATCCGCTGTCGTATGCGTCAGCGACTCTGCGCGGCTCCAGTATTCGTGGGAGGTATTCGAAAAGAATATCTTCGGCACCACACCTTCCTGGCGCGCCTTGTCCAGCAACCCTCTCGCTGCTGCATCCGGCGTCAGGGGATCGCTTTCAGGGCGATCCGTGTAGGGAAAAACATCCGTCGGCCAGTCAATGGACGAGCTTGGCTCAGCATCCCGGGACGGTTGCGCAAACCGCACATTGAAGCTGCCGCGTCCGGCTCCGGCCACATGCGCAAGCACGCCATCCAGAGCTATCTTTCCCTCTTCGTCGGCATTGAAGCCCTCATACACAAAATCCCGCAGAAAGCGCCCGCACTGCGAAATCCCCGCCGCATACACCCGATGCGCCGACGTCAGGGATTTCGCATCGTGCTTGCTCCACGATGCAAAATCGCGGACCGCTGCAAATCCCAGCCCGGCAACCACCGGATCCTGCACCACATAGACCAGTTCATAAATCCTTCCCGGTTGGAATCCTCCGTTGAGATGGACATACCGATCGTTTGCAACCAGCTTTCCGTTCGTCGTATGCGCAAAGCTCCACTCCGCGCGCGGGATCACCCTTCGCATTCCGTGATAGCTGTCCCGTACGGTCAAAACATTCCTGGCATCCTCGGGCGCGGCCGCCGCATACTCCGTCCCTCCGATCCGATCCAGAATCACATGTCCCAGTGGAATCTCCTCTTCCACCCGCCACGGCGTATAGTCATCGCGCAGCAGGCCCGTAATATGCGCATGCGGTGGCGTGCCCATCGCCACCGGTGCCTCCAGCGCCAGCTTTCCTGGTCCGCGCTGCACATCCCACTGCCACCCCAGAGACGCATAGGTAAATCCCTGACGCAGCAACCACGCATCTCCCATCTGTCCGGAATTTTCCGGCACTCCCGCGCCACCGTCAATCAATCCCAGCAAGCCGGTCCCGCCTCGATTGGGAATCTCCAGCAGCATCGATCCATTGCCTCCCTGGATCGGGCGGACCACCAGCAGATCGGCTTGAAATTCCACCTCGCCTTTCGCATCGCGCGGCGCTTTGTCCAGATCCACGATCCCGCGATTTGCCTTGTCTTCCGGACGCAAAGAAAAGTACACCTTCGCGCGAATCCGTTCCACTGTCGGGGTTGTGGCCGTAGCTTCCGTCACGATACGTTCCGTCACTTCCACTCGCGTCACGCGCGCATGCAACACTGTCGCACTTGCCAGCAGCAATCCCAGCGCCATCCACGTTCTTTTCCTCATTCGCACAGCTCCCCGTCGCTCCATGCGAAAGTATAGGCGCACTTCTGCGTAGTACAGTGAGAAATCATGATCAATCGCCGCGCATTCGCCTCCGGTCTGGGTCTTCTGCTTCCCGCTCTTGCTCTCGACGCCGCTTCGGTCTCTGCGCAGGAGTCACCCAGCCCGCTGCCGCCAGCCTTTTTGCAGCTCCGCGACTGCAGCGCAGAAGCCCAGCCCATCTCTCTCACCGAACGCGAGCATCGCTACGAGCGCGCCCAGCGCAGAATGCACGACTCCGGGCTGGACGCCATCGTCCTGGCCGGCGGTTCCTCGCTCGTCTATTTCACCGGCATTCACTGGAGGAACTCCGAGCGCCTCTTTGTCTGTGTCCTGCCGCGCAGCGGCGCGCCATTCTACGTCGCGCCGACCTTCGAGGAGGAGCGCGCGCGCAATCTCATGCAGAATGCTCCCGGCGGCCAATTCTCACGCGTCTACACCTGGCAGGAAAACGAAGATCCCTACGCGCTGGTTCCCAAAGGTCTCGGCGACCTCGGCATACGCTCCGGCAAGCTCGGCATCGAGGAGCGCGTCCCGTTTGTCTTCTCTGACGGCATCCGCTCCGCAGCTCCCGCCTTCACTCTGGCCAGCGCCACGCCTGTCACGGCTGGCTGTCGCGCCGTCAAGTCTCCGGCCGAGCTTGCGCTGATGCAACTGGCCAACAACGTCACCCTCGCCGTCTATCGCGCCGCCTGGCAATCCATCACCCCGGGCGTCACCAATCGTCAGGTCACCGCCTGGATCTCCGCCGGCTACCAGCGCTCCGGCTTTCCCGGTGAGGCAAGCTGCCAGGTCGATGCCTATTCCGCGCTCCCGCACGGCTCGCCCCAACCCCAGACCATCCACGAAGGCAGCGTCGTCCTTCTCGACGACGGATGCATCGTCCAGGGTTACCAGTCGGACATCAGCCGCACCTTTGTCCTCGGCAAAGCCACCGACCGCATGAAGCAGGTCTTCGATATCGTCCATCGCGCGCAGAGCGCAGCGCTTGCCGCCGCGCGTCCCGGCGTCCCCTGCGGCTCGGTGGATGCCGCCGCGCGCAAGGTCATCACCGACAGCGGTTTCGGCCCCGGTTACGCGCACTTCACCCATCGCGTCGGCCACGGCATCGGCCTCGACATGCACGAGTGGCCTTATCTGGTGCAGGGTAACCCGCTTCCGCTTCAGGCGAACATGACCTTTTCCGACGAGCCGGGCATCTATCTCCGCGGCGACTTCGGGGTACGTCTTGAGGACGATATGCACATCACTCCCGACGGCGCTCGACTCTTCACACCACAGAGCGCTTCCATCGAGCAGCCATTCGGCTGAGCCGCTTTTGCCGCGATTGCAGCCGCATCTCCTCCCACTTTGCTCCGGCCGTCGGTTTTCCATCCCGCGCCGGATGGACTAGACTCTGGGTGATGTCGAAACGCATTCCATCCGCCGCTTTCGTGCTTTCCGCTGCCTTTGCTCTGGCGCTTGCCGCCTCATTCCCCGTCGCTGTGCCGCTTCACGCGCAGTCCAGCCCCTCTTCCAGCTCTTCCAATTCTTCCGCTGCTGCCAACGCTCCCGCTGCTACGGCATCGCCTTCGGGACGCCCTGTTTACAAGCACGAAAAATCCCCATCGCTCGTCGACCCGGATGGCCCGTCGATCTCGCTGACCACCTCGGAGACCGTCTTCACCATGGCCGCCGCGCTTAACGCCTGCGGCTACAATGACGGCCTTGTCGACAGTGAGCCGATTCGCCTCGAACTGCGGCAGCAGATCGACAAAGCTCTCGCCGCCAGCGAATCCGCCAGAAAAAAGCGCGACCAGGTCTGTCTCTTCATCCAGCAACACAACATGACCGGCACCATCCGCGACGTCACCCAGTACATCTCGCTTGCGCTTTATCTCACCCCCCCGCCGGACCTGGAAACCTCCGTCGATCTCACCGACATGCCCCCTGACGCCACTCAGGTCGTCGATATTCTGCCAGCTCTGCGCGATTTCTCCGCCGCCGTCGATCTCCACGGCCTCTGGCTCATTCATCGCCGCGACTACGACAGCATCGCCGCCAGTCTCCACGACACGCTTACCAAAATGATCCTCAGCACGAGCTATTACCTCAAGATGCCCGTGCCCGGCTACGATGGCCGCCGCTTCCTGGTGGTCGTCGAGCCGCAGCTCTCTCCCAACACCATCAACGCCCGCATCTACGGCACCGATTACGTCGATGTCGTCTCTCCCAAACACGGCGTCATCCCCATGAACGAGGTGCGCCATACCTACCTGCATTACCTCATCGAGCCGCTGCTGCTGCTCCACCGCGACTCGATGGACCGCTTCCTGCCGCTGCTTAAGCTCGTCCAGGACGCTCCCATCGACTACCAGTACAAAAGCAATCCCGTCTCGCTCACCATCGAGTGCCTCATCAAGGCCATCGAAGCGCGAACCATGGACACCGGCATCACTCCTTATGTCGTTCCGCCCGACGCCACCCGCGAGGATTTCGAAAAGATCGAAAGCGCGAAGAATGCCGTCGCCGAAAAGATGGAGCGCGTCCGTCAGGCGCTTGTTCAGCATGACATGCAGCAGGGATGGGTACTTACCGGCTACTTTTACTCCCAGTTGATGCAGTTTGAAAAAGACCCTGCCAGTCTTCCCGACGTCATCGGAGAGATGGTCTACAGCATGGACGTCGATCATGAGGCGCACCTGATCCGCAAGATCGACTTTGACCCGACCGTCGATGCCGACGTGCTCAGCCGCAGCAAACCGCGCTCTCTGCAAGGGCTTGATCTGGCGGAAGCGCGCCTGGAGACCGGCGACCTCAAGACCGCTGCAAGCCTCGCCCGGATTGCGCTCGCCAACCCATCCACCATTCCCGGCCAGGGCGTTGGCCGCGCCGATTTCATCCTCGCGCGCGTCGCCGTCATGAGCGGACAGCCCGCTCAGTCCATCGACTATTTCCAGAAAGCCGTCGCCGCTTCCAAAGAGCCGCGTATCGTTGCCTGGTCGTACATCTACCTCGGTCGCCTCCTCGACCTTGACTGCAAACGGGACCAGGCCATCGCGGAATACAAAGCCGCGCTGGCCGCCCGCGATGGCCAACTCGATACGCGCCTTGCCGCACAGCGCGGTCTCCGGACAGCCTACGCCGTCAACGGCCACCGTTGCGATGTGGAGACGGACGACGAAGGCGATCCTCAGACATCCCCGCCAGCCGCCCAGCCTTCAGCCGCCCAGCAGCCAGCCGTCCAGCCTTCAGCCGCCCAGCAGCCAGCCATCTCTGCACCGACCCCGGTCATCCCGGATCCGGTTGCCTCCCCGCAATGACTCCACCGCATACTCCATTACGGACAGCATTCCGTGGATCGAGGGCGTATGCGCAATAATGATAGACAAGGAAACTCCCCGTTCCCGATCGCTTTGCCCCCTCCGGCGGCTACCATGAACCTGGCCCCGGCGAATCCTGGAATGTGAGGCATCCTTTTGAGCCGCGAAGCCGATCTCAGCCGCCTCGAAATCATCCTCGACCATCGCTTTGCCAGACGCGATCTGCTCGTGCTCGCCCTCACACACCGCTCACTCGGTCACGAACGCGCCGCCGACACCGCCGATCCTGCTTCCGTCCGTCATGACAACGAGCGACTGGAGTTTCTCGGAGATGCCGTCCTGGGCCTGGTCGTCTCCGAGGCCATCTTTTCCCTCAATCCGGAGTGGCAGGAGGGCGAACTGACACGCGTCAAGGCTCAGTTGGTCAGCCGCAAACACATGGCGCAGGTCGCCGAATCGCTCGACCTCGGCAGCCATCTGCTGCTCGGCAAGGGAGAAGAGCGCACCGGCGGGCGCCGCAAGATGACCCTGCTGGCCAATGCGATGGAAGCCGTCCTGGCTGCGCTTTACCTTGACGGAGGCTTCAGCGCAGTCCGACGCTTCGCCGAGCGGCATATTTTGGGCGAAGCCGCACAAAAACTCGCCGCCAGGATTCAATTCGACACCACGCTCGGCGACTGCAAATCCGCTCTCCAGGAGCAGTTGCAGGCCGCCCACTCCGGCACGCCCGTTTACACCGTCGAGGAGGAGACAGGCCCCGATCATCGCAAACGCTATCAGGTCATGCTGCGCATCCGCCGTCCGGACGGCTCTTTCTCCCAGCCGCTCACCCGCGGCCTTGGCAGCACCAAGAAAAAAGCCGAGCAGGAAGCCGCTCGCATTGCCCTCGATCAGATTGTCGCCTCTGGCGTAAACTCTTTGATCGGTCCGGAGACCGAGTCATGACCGCCAACGACTCTTCCGCCCACGCACTCCGGCACTCGCTGCATTCCGGCTCCGCTGCCTCCGGACCGCTCCTGCACGGACCTGCGGAAGCTCTGCTCTCGCTCCTGCGCAGCGCCCTCGTCGCGCTCTTCGCCGTCACTTTCATCGTTCAGCCGGTCGTCATTCCCTCTGAAAGCATGGAACCGACCCTGCTCGTCGGCGATTTTCTGCTCGTCAACCGCATCGCGCTTGCTCCTGCCGGTCCCTGGCATCGCCTGCTTGCCTGCGCTTCGCCTGCGCGCCAGCAGATCGTCACCTTTCGCTCTCCTCTTCATCCGCAGGAATATCTCATCAAACGCATCGTCGCCATCCCCGGCGACCACCTCCGGATCGTCAACAATCATGTCTGGATCGACGGCAGACCGCTCGCCGAGCCGTATCTCGCTCCGGAATCCGGCTATTCCCAGGCGGCTCTGGCCGATTTTCCCGCTGCTGAGTACACCGATCCCCGCATGGACGTTGTCTGGTGGCGCACCATGCAGCCGCTCGTGCACAACGGCGAGCTGACCGTCCCCGCCGGACAGTACTTCGTTCTCGGCGACAACCGCGCGCACAGCCTCGATTCCCGTTACTGGGGCTTCGTCGATCGCGATCGCATCGTCGCTTCTCCCGTCCTCATCTACCTTTCGCTTCGCCGCCCGTCGATCCCGGAGCGGCCAACCGTGCCCGTAATGGTCTCCGGCCCCGCGGATGATAGACTCGGACACGATGGCGGTCTGTCGGCGCGCATCTTTGATGCCGTCCGCTGGACGCGTCTCTTCCACGTCGTGCGTTAGGCCCGCGCGCTCCCGTGGCCGACGCCTGCGCCTTTGACACCGATTCACTGGAAAGCATTCGATGACCCCTTCGAAACAGCCCAGAAAGCAGACTGCAGAAGACTCAGCAACCCTCACGCAGCAATCGCCATCCGAAATCTCCGGTGCACCGGCGCCCAACGCTGCCGAGACCCCGCTGGAGTCGCTCTCTGGCATGTGCTCAGTGCTCGTCGTCGGCCTCTTCGTGCTCACCTTCATCGCACAGAACTTCGTCATTCCCTCCGGCTCCATGGAGAAGACCCTCCTGGTCGGCGACCATCTCCTGGTGGACCGCATCACCCTGGCCCCACCCACGCGCTGGATGCCGCTGGTTCGCTACCGGGAGCCGCGACGCGGCGACGTGGTTGTCTTCTTCAAGCCCGGCAATCCGGATACGTTTCTCGTCAAGCGCCTCATCGCCATTCCCGGCGACCACATTCACCTGCGCAACGGCGTCGTCATCCTCAACGGAGTCGCGCAGAATGAGCCTTACGCCAGGCTCTGGCCGGAAGACACCTACTCGCCTTACATCGACGACTTCCCATCCGTCTCTCCATTTGACTCCGGCGACGTCACCAGCGAGTGGGCCGTCGATCTCGCCAATCACGTCCAGGGCAATGATCTCGTCGTTCCGCCCGGCATGTACTTCATGATGGGCGACCATCGACACAACAGCCTTGACTCCCGCTTCTGGGGTTTCGTTCCCCGCGCCAACATCGTTGGCCGACCGCTCTTCAACTTCTGGTCCTTCGTCACTCCTGACGATCAGATGGACAAGACCGGCATCGGCGACCGCATCGCCTGGATGACCCATGTCGCCACGCACTTCTTCACTGACACGCGCTGGAAACGAACCTTTCACGTGGTGCGATAAAGCATGAACGACGCGTCGGCAGCCTATGCGTCCTCTCCTCGCCCGGTTGGCTTCCGCCTTTGGGTAGTGGCAGGCGCACTGCTCGCTCTGCTCCTGCTCGCCTTCGTTCTGCCTTCGTTCCTCAGCATTCGCCAATATCAGCGCACCCTCACCACGGCCTTGGCCCGTTCGCTCGGTCGCCCCGTGCATCTCTCCGGCGTCGACTGGCGTCTGCTGCCCACCCCCGCCTTCATCCTCCACGATCTCACCGTCAGTGAAGATGCTTCCTTCGGGGCCGAGCCGCTGCTCACCGCCCGCAACGTCATCGCCTCCGTCAATCTTCTCTCGCTCCTGCGCGGGCGGCCTGTCTTCAGCAGCATTCGCGTCGATCAGGCCAGCCTGAACCTCGTGCGCAACGATGCCGGGCGCTGGAACCTGGAGGCGCTTCTCGCAGGACCCGCTCAGCAGCATCTGGCCGGAGCTGTCTCCGCCGCCGGCTCCCGCAAAACGCCTTTCCCTTATCTGGAAGCCTCCGAATCCCGCATCAACCTCAAATCCGGCTACGAGAAAATCCCTTATTCCCTCATCAACGCCGATCTCTCCTTCTGGCAGGACCAG
>JAJZCP010000128.1 GCA_021846065.1 Acidobacteriota bacterium | reverse complement strand
CGGCAGTACAGCGCCAATCCTGCACTCCTGTGGCTGGCCGCAAGCGCCTGTCGTTTCTTGACCGATTTCTGACTCTCTGGATTTTTCTCGCAATGGCGGCGGGCGTCGCCATCGGGCATCTATTTCCGCAATCAGCCACGTTTGTCGATAGTTTCCAGCGTGGAACTACAAATATTCCGATTGCGATCGGCCTGATCGTCATGATGTTTCCCCCACTCGCCAAAGTGCGGTACGACGCGCTGCACCTAGTCTTCAGGAAATGGCGCGTCCTGTTGTTGTCTCTGGTGCAGAACTGGCTGGTGGGTCCCGCGCTCATGTTCGCGCTCGCGGTTCTCTTTCTGCATCGCGAGCCCGCTTACATGCGTGGACTGATTCTGATTGGGATTGCGCGCTGCATTGCGATGGTCCTGGTGTGGAACGAGCTGGCAGAGGGCGATACGGATTACGCAGCGGGCCTGGTCGCGCTGAACAGCGTTTTTCAGGTGCTGTTCTATAGCGTGTATGCGTGGTTTTTTCTCACCGTGCTTCCGGTATGGCTCGGCCTTCCCGGCGCATCGGTGAACATCGGCATCGGGCAGATTGCGAAAAGCGTCGGGATCTACCTGGGAGTTCCGTTCGCCGCCGGCTTTCTCACACAATGGGTTCTAACGCGGAAACGGGGCCGGGTGTGGTATCAGACCCGGTTTCTGCCCCGCATCAGCCCCATCACGCTAGCCGCGCTGCTGTTTACAATCCTCGTAATGTTCACGCTGAAGGGAGATCTCATTGTCCGCTTACCCCTGGACGTACTCCGGATTGCGGTCCCACTGGTCCTCTATTTTGCCGTGATGTTTCTCGTCAGTTTCTGGATGGGCAAGCGGATGGGAGCCGATTATTCGCAGGCAGCGACACTCTCGTTTACAGCTGTCGGCAATAACTTTGAGCTGGCGATCGCCGTGGCTGTGGCCGTGTTCGGGCTGAACTCCGGAGAAGCGTTCGTGGGAGTGGTTGGGCCCCTGATTGAGGTGCCCGCCCTCATCGGCCTGGTGTACGTCGCGTTCTGGTTGCGCCGCCGCCTTTACCAGCCCGCCTGACGCTGTGCGGCGGCGGAGCTCATGCCGGGCTGGCTGCGCTACACTGGCTGACCATGAGGCTGAAGTTCATCTCGCAGCTGCAAACGCTGCAACTCCGGAACATTTGCTGGCGCATCTCGAACCGGCGGTGGTCCTGTTTCCCGCGTACTGTCAATGGTTTCGTTCTGGCCGCTTGCCTGACGGGAAGCTCGCTACATGCCGCGGTAAAACCGCCCGACCCGCCGCCAGCCGCGCCATGGGCCATTGCGATCCATGGCGGCGCCGGGGAAGAAGAGTGGCTGCACATGGATGCCGCAACCGCGGCGGCGTATCACGCCTCGCTGCAAAGGGCTTTAGCTGCGGGAGTGGCTGTGCTGCAGCGCAAGGGCACAGCAATGGATGCGGTAGAGGCCTCCGTTAAAGTTCTGGAAGACGATCCCCTGTTTAACGCCGGCCGCGGCTCCGCGTTCACCGCTGCAGGAACAAACGAGATGGATGCCGCCATCATGAACGGCAAGGATATCTCCGGAGCGGGCGTCGCGGGTGTGCACTTTACCCGGCACCCGATTGCGCTGGCCCGCACCGTCATGGAGCGCACGCCGTATGTACTGCTGGTCGGGCGGGGCGCGGATGCATTCTCCAAAGACCAGGGCCTGCAGCAGGAGCCACCCAGCTTTTTCTTTACGGAGATGCGCTGGCAGGAGTTTGAAAACGTGATGCGCTCCAGCCATCGCCCCATTCCGCCGCGGCCCGCAGGCGTTCCACCACCGTCCTCCGCCAGTTTGCAGCAGAAGCGTCGTCCGATCGCGCCGTTTCCACATCGTTTTGGCACGGTTGGCGCCGTGGCGCGCGACAGCCACGGCAATCTCGCGGCCGCGACCTCCACAGGCGGGATGCAGGGCAAGCTCCCGGGGCGCGTGGGGGACTCACCAATTCTCGGTGCCGGCACCTATGCGGACAATCGCGGCTGCGCCGTATCCGGCACCGGCGTGGGGGAATACTTCATTCGCCTGTCGCTCACCCACTCCATCAGCGCGCTGTGCCGCCGTGGAACGCCACCCCAGCAAGCGGCGGATCATATGATTCACCGGACGCTGCCCGCGCTCCCCGGCGGCGAAGGCGGTGTGATCGTGGTGGGAAAGTCCGGCTTACCCGTCTGGAGCAACAACACGCTGGGCATGTTTCATGCGCGCCAGGTGGAGGGCGGTACGCCCGAAGTTTGGGTGAAGTAAACAGATGCGGCACGAGCATCCGTTAGACTGAGGGCGATGGCAGCTACTGCGTCGGCCGGAATCCGCAGCACTTCACTGCGCCGCTGCGTTGTACGCGGCCTTATCTGGGCGGCGCTCTTGATTGCTGCCGCGACGGTTCTTTTGATCGCCGGCAGCACGCTGTGGCTGCGGCATGCCATGCGGGCATCGCTACCGCCGCTTGACGGCTCGCTGCGCGCGCCGGGCTTGCAGGCGCAGGTGTCCGTCCGGCGCGACTCGCACGGCGTTCCCCATCTCTCCGCCGCAAATCTGGATGACCTGCTCTTCGCGCAAGGCTATGTGACCGCGCAGGACCGTCTGTGGCAGATGGATCTGATGCGCCACTATGCAGCAGGCACGCTGTCTGAGGTGATGGGCGAGCGGGCGCTGGAACACGACCGCCTGCAGCGCATCCTGGAGCTTCCGCAGGCGGCGCAGATTGCGTGGGCTGCCATGACGCCCGACGAGCACCGTTATCTACAAGACTACGCGCGCGGCGTGAATGCGTGGATCGCACAGACGGGCGATCATCTGCCCGCGGAATTCCGCCTGCTGCGCTACAAGCCGGCGCCATGGCAGCCGATGGACTCTGTCCTGACCGCGCTGAATCTGGCGCAATCGTTGAGCACGGATTTCCCGCACAAGCTGAGCCACGAAGTGATCGAGCAGCACCTGCATTCGCCTGCGATGATTCAGGATTTATATCCGGTCGGCTCCTGGCGCGATCATCCACCGGTCTCAAGTCAGCCGGACATCACCGCGCCGCAGCCCATTCCACAAATTCCGCTCGATGCCTCGCAGACCGGAGTAGCGTCCGCCTCGGACATTCTTACGCTCGAACGGCAGCTGGGCCTGCGCCACGACCAGTGTCCCAGCTGCGCGGCGGGGTCGAACAACTGGGTGGTCGCCAGCGCACACAGCACCACGGGAACTCCACTTTTGTCGAACGACATGCATCTCGACCACACGATTCCCGACCCCTGGTATGAGGCGCAGTTGACTGGCGGCGGGCTGAATGTCGCCGGCGTGACCATGCCGGGCGTCCCGTTTGTCATCGTGGGACACAATCCGAGCATCGCCTGGGGCTTTACGCTGATGTACGCGGATATCCAGGACGTGTACGTCGAGCAGACACGCGGCAACGAATACCAGACGCCTGCCGGATGGCTGCCGATTGTGCGCGAGCGCGAGGTAATCCACGTGCGCGGCCGCGGCGACGTACCCATCGAAATCGCCCGCACGGATCACGGTCCCATCATTACTCCCCTGCTGCCGCATGAGCACCGCACGCTGGCGCTGCGCTGGTCGATTTACGTGCCGGGCGGCTTTACGCTGCCTTTCTATCAGATTGACAGCGCGGAGAACTGGCAGCAGTTTCGCGCGGCGCTCGCGCTGCTGGGCGGTCCGCCGCAAAATGTCGTCTACGCCGATGGTGACGGCAATATCGGCTATCAGGCAGCGGGCCGTATCCCTTACCGCCCGAACGGATTGGCTGCTACGCCCATCACCGGCAGCGAGCATGAGTGGCAGGGATGGATTCCTTTCGATGCGCTGCCCTCGTCCTACAATCCGCCGGGCGGCATTCTGGCTACGGCAAATGCGCGCGTGACGCCCGACGGCTACCCTTATCCCATTACGCTGGACTGGGCCGACCCGTACCGCAATGAGCGCATCTGGAAAGTTCTGGAATCCAGGCCGAAGGTTTCGCCCGCGGATTTGCTGGCGCTCCAGAACGATATCTATTCCGCGCTTGACCTTGAGATTGCGCAGCGGCTGACCTATGCAATCGACCATGCGAAGCATCCGGACCGCCGGCTGCGGCAGGCGGCGGACATTCTGCGGGCCTGGGATGGCCGCGTTACCGTGCCTACGTCCGCGGCTGCAATCGTGGACGCCGCGCGAGCCGCGCTGTGGCCGATGGTACTGGAACCGCAACTGGGGAAGGATCGGAAACTGTACCACTGGTACGAGTCGGCCTACGTCCAGGAACAGATCGTCACTGGGCAGTCCAGCCGCTGGCTGCCAAA
The DNA here is from genome assembly GCA_021846065.1 of Acidobacteriota bacterium. Next base: position 1,037 of record JAJZCP010000128.1, on the reverse strand, counting down.
GCAATATCCCGACTGGAATAATTTTCTTGCCGCTGCGGTCGAACGCGGTCTGGACGCCGAACAAGCTCCACCCGATCTGAACAACTGGCACTACGGCATTGTCCATCCCGTTGAGGTGGAACATCCACTCTACGGTCTGTTTCCCTGGCTGCGCAGCTGGACAGGAACCGGCATACAGCCGCAGTCCGGCGACGGCACAACGGTGAAGCAGGTGATGCGCAGCTTTGGTCCGTCGGAACGGCTGACTGTCGACTTTTCCCACCTGGATCAGACGACGCTGAACATTGTGATTGGAGAGTCCGGAAATCCACTGAGCCCGTACTACATGGATCAGTGGCCATACTGGTACAGCGGCACTACCTTCCGGCTGCCGTTCAGCACGGCGGCAGTGCACGCTGCGACCGTACACGCCCTTACACTGACGCCCTAGCCGGACTGCGCATGCGTTTGGGTATCATGAGTGTAATGTCTCCCAACGTGAAAGAAATTTTACGCAGTGGCGCCGAGCGCGTGGACGCTGCGTTGGAGCGGCTGCTGCCTGGGCCAGAGGTTGAGCCCGTCTCCCTGCATCGCGCCATGCGCCACAGCGTCTTTGCCGGCGGCAAACGCCTGCGTCCTGTCCTGGCGATGGAGGCGGCTCACATGATCGCCGGACACTTGCCAGACGGGGTGGAAGACCTGGGCGCTGCGATTGAAATGCTGCACACCTATTCTCTGGTGCATGACGACTTGCCGGCGCTCGATAATGACGATCTGCGGCGCGGCAAACCCACCTGCCACGTCGCCTATGGCGAAGACATTGCCATTCTTGCAGGCGATGCGCTGCAGACGCTGGGCTACGAAATCATGGCCGCGCTACGGTGTCCCGCTGCGTCTGCCGTCGCAATCATCGCGGAGATGGCGCGCGCTACCGGCACGGTGGACGGCATGATTGGCGGCCAGGTGATGGATCTGGAGGCGGAAGGCGTCACGCCGACGGCGGAGCTGGTCGAGCGCATCCACCGTGGAAAAACGGGTGCGCTGATCACGGCATCTCT
>JAJZCP010000127.1 GCA_021846065.1 Acidobacteriota bacterium | reverse complement strand
CGTCCAGCTCCATCGCGCCGTGGTGGGAAGTCGAATTCCATTGCTGAAAGGCCGCAGAACCCTGCGCGGCCTTCCGCGTCCCGGCCTGTCTCTGCGCAGCATGACGCCGAAGAGCCGCTTTTTATCGCTCGGGATCACTCCTGGATGCAGTTCAACCGGCGCGTTCTGGAGGAAGCCAGCGATCCGTCCAACCCGTTGCTGGAGCGCGTCAAATTTCTGGCCATTACAGCCAGCAATCTCGATGAGTACATTGAGATTCGCCTTGCCGGGCTGCTGCAACGCAACGAGGATGGCCCGACCGAGCAGGATTACGACGGATTGCTTCCGGCGCAGGCTCTGCGCATCCTCAACGACGAGATTCACCGCTTCGTCGCCGATCAGTACGACTGCTGGAACCGTGTCCTGCTGCCGGAGCTGGAGCGCGAAAAGATTCGCCTGCTGCCCTGGAATCGCCTGACCGCAGCTCAGCGCAAGCATCTCCAGTCCTACTTCCAGGCTGAGGTCGATCCGCTGCTCACGCCGATTACCATTGACCCGGCTCACCCGTTTCCGCGTGTCCTCAACCGCGCGCTTTGCCTGGCCGTTCTGCTGCGACCCAAGCGCCGTCGCGGAGGACCCCCGGTGCTGGGCGTGCTCACGGTTCCGCGCGTCTTGCCGCGCTTCATTCGCCTGCCGGACCGAGCCGCAGGCTGCGATTTTCTGCTCATGCAGGATCTGATCGCCCGCAACCTCGGCCCCATGTATCGTGGCTACGAAGTGCAGGCCGCTGCTGCCTTTCGCGTCACGCGCAACTCCAACCTCTACTTTGAGGAAGAAGAGACGCGTTCGCTGCTGGAGTCCGTCCGCAGTGAGCTGCACAATCGCCGCAAAGGCGACGCCGTACGGCTGGAAATTGTCTCCGACGCTCACCCCGAGATTCTTGATCGGCTGCGCGTCAACTTTGAGCTGGAACCGGATCAGGTTTTCTTTTGCGAAGGACCGGTCAACCTGGCTCGGGCCATGTATCTGAACGAGGCGATCGATCGTCCGGATCTCAAATTCCCGCCCTTCACGCCCCGCGCATTGCCCATTGCGCGCTCCGAGGACGATCTCTTCGCCAGCCTGCGCCAGCGCGACACTCTGCTTCACCATCCCTACGACGCCTACGATCCGGTCGTTGACTTCATCCGACGTGGCGCACAGGATCCACGCGTCGTCGCCATCAAGCAGACGCTTTATCGCACCAGCACCGATTCGCCCATGTTCCAGGCGCTCACCGAAGCCGCCGCACAGAAAGAAGTCACCGTCGTCGTCGAGTTGATGGCCCGCTTCGATGAAGCCTCCAACATCCACTGGGCGCGCAGCATGGAAGAGGCTGGCGTTCAGGTCTTTTACGGGATCGTCGGCCTCAAGACCCACTGCAAGCTGGCCATGCTCGTCCGTCGCGACGAAGATGGCGTCACGCGTCGCTACTGCCACCTGGGCACCGGCAATTACAACCCGGTGACGGCGCGTTTCTACACCGATCTGAGCCTGCTCACTGCGGACCCTGCGCTCACCGAGCGCGCGCATCTGGTCTTCAACTACCTCACCGCGCACGCTGAAATTCCCGATTACGCGCCTCTGCTGGTGGCGCCGCACTCCATGGCAACAAGCTTTCTCCAGCTCATTCAGCGTGAGGCCGATCATGCCCGCGCCGGGCGTCCGGCGCGCATCCTGGCCAAGATGAATGCGCTGCTCGATCCCGCGCTCATCCGCGCGCTCTATGCGGCTTCGCAGGCGGGTGTCGAGATCGACCTGATCGTGCGCGGCGTCTGCACGCTTCGCCCCGGTGTTCCCGGCCTCAGCGAGCGCATCCGTGTCCGCTCCATCGTCGGACGATTCCTCGAACACAGCCGCATTTTTTTCTTCCAGAACGACCATCGTCCCGAGGTCTGGGCTGGCAGCGCAGACTGGATGCCGCGCAACCTCTACGAACGATGCGAAGTTGTCTTTCCGATCATGGATGCAATGCTTCGCAAGCGTATCACAGAGGAGATTCTGGCCGCCTGCCTGGCGGACAACGTCAAGGCGCGCATCATGCAGCCTGATGGCGGCTACAGCCGTATATCTCCTGATCCGGCTAACGTCTTCTCCAGCCAGCAATTCCTGATGCGGATGGCCGAGGGAAGCGCAGATTCTGAAGAAATACCTGCACTGTCTTCGCGTTCCCATGTGTGATGTTTTATCGAGGAGCCGGTTTGGGCAGCCGAAGCGGTGCTTCAGCCGGGCTGGCCACGGTGCTTGCCGATGTAGCCGTCTGCGCCGCAGCCTGCGCCACAGCGCTCAGTTTTGCCTGCTCCTCCTGCGCCGCGCGCAACGGAGGCAGGTCCTTGTCTGCTGTCTTCCAGGTTGACCGCTGCAACATCATGAATTCGGTTGCAGCTTCGGCTTCGCGACCCTCCGCGGCCAGCGCGCGCGCCAATCCAAGCTGGGCCAGAGGATAGTCCACATCGAGCGGATCGGCATCCGGATGCGAGAGCAGCTTGCGAAACTCCATCTCCGCCAGCTCCGGCTGCTTTTCCGCAAGATATGCGCGTGCCCGCAGCAGCCAGATATCCGGACTGCGTTTCTCATATCCGGTGGCGATGCGCAGCGCCTCCACTGCGGCTTCGGGTTTATCTTCGGCCAGTGCAATTGCAGCACGAATCTCCGGCGCCCACACCTGCTGCCACAGCGTGCCCGCAGGATGCGCCGCCAATCCCTGCTGCATCTCCGTCGTCGCTTTTTCCAGTTCGCCGGTCTCGGCCCAGACCAGCGCCATCGGTGCGCTGTCCACCATCTCCGGCAGATCCTTCATCGTCGTCGAAGCCGTCGCCGTCAATCCCAGCCGGGTTTCGGTCCATGCCGTCCGGGCCAGTTGCCGGTCTGCTTCGCCCACCATGCCCAGATCTCGCCACTGCGCTACTGCTGCTGTTGCATCCGCTTCGGCATCGCGCACCTCGCCGGCGGCAAACTCCCGGCGAGCATCCAGCATGTGCATCTCTGGCATCCGCATCTCCGGTATGCGCATCGTAGCGGGCTGATTCTGTGCCCACGCGCGCACGGTCTGCATCGCATTCTGATCCTCGCGCACCACACCGATCTCAAATGCAATCCAGTGCAGCCGGTCATTCCGCAATCCGTGGCTGGTTGCCAGTCGAATCGTCCCCTGCGCCTCATCCAGGCGTCCGGCCTCCAGTTGCCCTTCCGCCAGCAGCGCATAGACGCCCGCATCTTCGTCGTCCAGTTCCAGCGCCTTCCATGCCGGATTCAGCGAGGCTTCCGGCTGCCCCAGTTGCTGCTCGATCCGCGCTTGCGCCTTCTGTGGCGCGGAGTTCAGGCGATAGGCTGCTCCCCAGACCTTCGCGTCTTCCAGAGCGGCGTTCAAATCCTCGCTCACACGCTCGGCATATTCCGTCTTCACCTGCATCACCTGGTCAGGCAGCAAATGGTCGCGCTCCTCATAAGCGTGACGCAGGCTGGCCGACGCCAGTTCTGGTTGCCGCGCATGCTCATAGAAGCCACTGAGCGCCATCTGGGCCAGTGCAAAGTCCTGGTCAGCATCCAGAGCCTTTTGCATCGTTACAATCGCAGCATCTGTCTCTCCCGCTCCTGCTTGCGTTTCCGCCTCGGCATAGTCTTTCAGCGCCTCCACAATTGCTTCTCCCGGATGGCTCAGTGCTTTGCTGCTTCGCTTCACCGACGCTCTGCTCTCGCCCAGTTGTCGCCGCAGATCGCTGCTCACCGGCGTCAGCACGGAGACCACTCCCGCTGGATCCCTCGCGATACCCGCACTGTGCGCACGCAACTGATCGGTTGCGCAGTCGTGCGCCTCCAGCGTGACCACCAGGTGATTGCCCACGCGCCGCAGATCGCCGCTCACATACACGTCGTCTCCGCGCTCGCGACAGGCACGCCGCGCCTCCGATCCGCTCACGCTGCTTGCCTTTGCTGTTGCCTGGCCGCTGCTGAGCGCGGCGCTCTCCTGGGTCGGCGTCGCCACTGCCATAAACGGCGACTGTTCCAGCTCCAGCCGGACCGCGGCATCAAGCGCTGCGCCTATCTCTCCGGTTTCGTCGCGCATCTGGCTTACAACAGCCTTCACTCCCGACGGCTGCGGGCGATGCATCCAGGACCATGTGCCCCACGCTGCCACCGCAGCCAGCGCCACCCCGACCACCACCAGCACCATCCGCCGCAGACGCGCCCGGTCCGCAGGAGTCCACTTCCGTCGGCCTTCCACCACATCCGCATCTTCATCCCCGGTCAGATAAGGCGCATAGCCGGGAGCAACCTCCTCGACCGTTGTCTCCGCGCTGTCGGCCCATATCTCCGGCTCAAAGATCACCTCGGCTTCCAGCGTGTGCGTGCCATCTTCGCCTTCGATCAGCAGATTCTCACCGCCCGAAGCCACCTCCAGCAGCTTGTGCAGGCGCTCCAGATACTGCTTCAGCGGAATGCCTCCGCTCTCGTCTTCCGGCAGGATGCCTGCTTTCAGCTCGGCTGCTGGAATCGCTCGGTGCGGATTGCGGACGAGGTACTCCAGCAGGTCAAACTCCTGCGCCGTCAGCGGAATCTCCGCGCCATCGAGCGCACAGATGCGCCGTCGAGGATCGATGTCCAGCCCTGCTACGCGATATCGTCCTTGCCGCCGTGCCGCCATTCACGCTCCCGATTTCGTTCCGCCTGCGTCCTGCCTTGTCCTGCCGCCAGCCTGCTCAAGTTTCGTACATCAGGATACTTGATTCGTCCGCATTGCCGCCCTCCTCCATCGCCATATCTTTCCCTCGTGGAGGCGGCTTTTTGCTCATCCCAGCAGGTAACACGCCGGATTGCTCTCTGATTTCTGTGGGCAGTACAATCAGGGCAATTGCGAGAGTTCGGCCTATGGACCGGCTATCGTACCCGGCGGTTGATCCGCCCCGGAACCAACTGCTGCTGTTCTGGCTCTTCGATTCTTCCCCGTCCCGGATGCTGGTTGCATCGGGATATTCGGCGAACCAGCCAGCCATCTCCAATCAGCTCACGTGAGGGAACCATGAAGAACAAGGCACGCTACCCCGGAATTCGCATCACTGCCAACGGCAATCAGCTCATCGCCTATCATACCGAGGCGCGCATTGCCGACGCGGGCGTCTTTTATCCCATCACGCCGTCCACCGAGGGTGGCGAGCTGTTCCAGCAATCCTTTGCCGAGGGCAACCTCACCGTCTTTGGCCACAGCACCATCGCCATTGAAACCGAAGGCGAACACGCGGCGCAGGGCGGCGCCATCGCTCACTCCGTCTGCGGCAAACGCGTCGTCAACTTTACCTCCGGCCAAGGCGTCGTCTATGGCGTCGAGCAGTACTACCACGCGCCCGGCAAGTGCTCGACGATGGTGCTCGAAGTGGGCGCGCGCGCGCTCACCAAGCATGCGCTCAAC
>JAJZCP010000126.1 GCA_021846065.1 Acidobacteriota bacterium | reverse complement strand
CATAGCGCACCCCCAGGTTCAACCAGAATGAAACCCCAGCGGCAAACGGCCAAAATGTGCTTGGAGGAATTCATGTGGGTAATCTCTCCAAAACTCTTGATATGGTGTAATCGATTGCTTTTGTGTCGCACAAACCTTACTCTGCCTTTGCGCCGTTGTCAAAAGATTGTGAACGATTGAAAAGTGAGGGTACCCTCAACTTCCGGAGCTGCCTGCTCAGTTCTGGGCCCAACGGGGGAGACAACCCGGTGCTGAAATCTCGAATCCTTTTTCGTCGGGGAGACTTAACGATGAGAAATCATGTATTGGCCGGAATCTTTCTTGGCTCAGTCCTGGCCTTCGGGCTGCCGCTTGCTTGCGCGCAGAACACTGCCGGGCAGGATATGCGGAACGCCGGGCACGACACGCAGGGCGCCGCTGAAAATGCCGGGAACGGCGTGAAGCACGGCACGGAGAAAGGCTGGAACGCCACGAAACACGGCACCGAAAAGGGCTGGAACGCCACCAAACACGGCACCGAAAAAGGCTGGCACAACACCAAGCACGGCGTAAAGAGGGGCGTCCACGCCGGTGCGCATAAGACCGACCAGGGCGCGCGCAAGGTCGAGAACAGCACCAACCCGCAGTAAGGCCTCGCTTCCGACCGTACTGGACACTTCTGAACCTGGTTAGGGGTAACCTTAACGAACGGTGGCAGCGGAGGTGTCCCTATGCGAGGAGGTCCGTCCGACGCTCATCCGGCCCCGCACGCACGGACCGCGGGCGAGGCAATCGCCAGTCTGGGGGGGGATCCTCACCGGGGGCTGACCGCAGCCGATGCGCGCCATCGTCTCGCGCAGTATGGCGGGAACGCGCAGCATCGCGCACCTCAAACTCCGCCGTGGCGGCGCTTTCTCAGACAGTTTCAAGATGCACAGGTCTACTTGCTGCTCGCTGCCACGGCAGTATCGCTGCTGATCTGGTGGTTGGAGCATGCGCCGGGACTCCCTTATGAATCCCTGGCAATTGCCGCCATCCTTCTGCTGAATGCAGGCTTCGGCTTTCTCCAGGAGGAGAAGGCCGGCCGCGCCCTGGCCGCGTTGCGACGAATGACTCCGGCAGAGGCGTCAGTGATCCGGGACGGGCAATTGCAGCGCATAGACGCCTCAGTGCTGGTGCCGGGAGATGTCCTGGTGCTGCAGGAAGGGGACCGCATCGCTGCGGACGCACGACTGCTGGAGCTTGCAGCCTTTCAAACGCAGGAGTCTGCACTTACCGGAGAGAGCCTTCCCGTTGTTAAAAGCCTGGGGCCAGTCCTCGAACAGGCAGCCCCGGCAGATCGGCGCAACATGGTCTACTCCGGGACTGTCGTCGTCTCAGGCCACGCGCGCGCGATCGTTACAGCTACCGGAGCCCACACAGAGTTCGGACGCATTGCCTCCCTGCTGCAGGAGACAGAAGAACGCGACACGCCCCTGAAGAAAGAATTGAACCTTCTTGGCAAGCGCCTGGGGGTAGCGGTTCTGGGGGTTGCCGGGGTCGTCATCCTCACGCTGATCCTGCTCTACGGCCCGCGCGATGGCGAGATGCTGATGCGTATTCTTCTGTTCGCCGTCGCCCTGGCTGTCGCCGCAGCTCCAGAAGGTCTCGCTGCCGTCACCACCGTAGTGCTCGCTCTCGGTGTGCAGCGGATGGCTAAACGAGGTGCCATCATTCGCCATCTGGCAGCCGTGGAAACACTCGGCGAAGTTACCGTCATCGCCTCCGACAAGACCGGTACGCTCACGATGAATGCCATGACAGTAACCCTGGCGGTCACTGCGTCCGGCCGCGCTCTGAGTTCTGCCAGTGGCTACCGCCCTGATGCCGTCTGGACCGGGCCCCCGGGCGACGCGATCAGCCCGATGCTTCGTCAGGAGGTTCGGGAAACGCTGCTCGCAGCCGCGCTGGACAACAATGCCGGTCTGATGCAGAAGGACGGGAGCTGGACCGTCCAGGGCGACCCTACCGAAGGAGCCCTGCTGGCGGCGGCGGCAACCCTGGACATCGATCTTGCTACACTCGACACCCGCTGGCCGCGCGATGGCGAGATCCAATTTTCTTCGGAGCGAAAACGCATGAGCACGCTCCACCGCTGTGCCGGCGACTGCCTCACGGTGGCCCCCGGGCCCGCCCTGATGGTGACGAAGGGAGCGCCCGATGTCATCCTTCGCCGTTGCACAGGCGAGATGTATCAGGGCAGCAGCCGTCCCCTCACCGACGAACGCCGGGCACAGATCGACAGCGCGATCGACGCGATGGCAGGCCAGTCGCTGCGGACGCTGGGCATCGCAGCGCGTTCCCTGCCTGCAGATGTGGGGCGCTGGGAGGGCCAGGAAGACTCATTAGAGAGCAATCTGATCTTCCTCGGGCTTGTGGGCATGACCGATCCACCCCGCCCGGAGGCCCGGGCCTCGGTCGCAAAAGCGAAGGCTGCGGGGATTCGTCCTCTGCTCATCACCGGGGATCATGCCGCTACCGCCCGCGCCATCGCGCGTGATCTGGACATCGGTGCTTCAGCGGTCGTGCTCACTGGGCCCGAGCTGGAAGCCATGAGCGATGAAGAGCTTGCCGCAGCCCTGCGGCGCGTTTCCATCTTTGCCCGGGTCGAACCCAGGCACAAGCTCCGCATCGTCCGCGCACTGCAGCACAACGGCGAAATTGTCGCCATGACGGGCGATGGCGTCAACGACGCCCCCGCGCTCAAAGCCGCAGACATCGGCGTGGCTATGGGCATCACCGGCACAGACGTGGCGAAAGAATCTGCCGATCTGGTGCTTACCGACGACAACTTCGCCACGATCGTGGCCGCTATCGAAGAGGGCCGGGCCATCTTCGAGAACATTCGTAAATTTCTTCGCTACCTCCTGGCGACCAATTTCGGCGAGATCCTGACACTCTTCTTTGGAGTCGTTCTCTCCGGCGTCCTGCTCCGGGGGAAGAGCAGAGAATTAGTGCTCCCTCTGCTCGCTGTCCAGGTTCTCTGGATCAATCTGGTAACGGACGGAGCGCCCGCTCTGGCTCTCGGCGTCGATCCGGCCGCGTCCGATCTGATGCACCGCGGTCCGCTCCCCCTCGGAGCTCGAGTGGTGGATTCGGCCATGATGGTTGATATCGCTGTTGTGGCCATCGTCATGGCTGCGGGCACCCTGGCCTCTTCTTCGGCCAGAACTCACCCAGCCCGCTCAAAACGCGCCAGACGCTTGCATTCACCACACTGGTGCTGTTTCAACTGATGAATACGCTCAATGCTCGCTCCCCCTGGCAGAGCGCGTTTGTGGGGCTCTTTCGCAACCGGTGGCTGTGGGCTACGCTTGTCAGCGTGTTTGTTCTGCAGCTCTTCATCCCTACTCTTCCCGTTTCACAAGATGCGCTGAGCGTTGTCCCTTTGGGCCGGGAGCAGTGGTGCCAGTCCCTGCTCGTGGCCAGCAGCGCGCTCTGGGTCATGGAAGGGGTCAAATGGCTTCGCCGCCGCACCGCCGCACCGCCGCATCCCGCTCCTCCGCGCCGGCGCCGGTGGCAGAGTGAGAGCGACAATGACCGAAAGAATCGGATCGTCAGCGGAAAAGGAACCGAACTGGACGAATATCGCCGCCTTTCTCCTCACGCTGGCGATTGTCGGCCTATGCCTGCTTATCCTCTACCCGTTCCTCTCGGCGCTGACCGGCGCCGTCGTCCTGGCAATCATGACGCGCAAACCCTATCTCTGGTGGCGCGCCAGAATTCGGAGTCGAACTGCCGCTGCGGGTAGCGCATTGCTGCTTGTCACCATCAGCATCATCGGCCCCGCGCTGTACCTGCTCCAATATCTGGCGCGCCAGACCATCAGTGGGGCCACAATGCTCCAGGACGGCCGGGCCCGGAACGCACTGGATAGCCTCCTTCACCGCTTTCCGCGGTTAGCGTCCGTCATCGAGCACGGTTCCGAGTTCGTCACGCTGGGAGACGCGACGGAAAGACTCGCCGGCTTCGTCAGCTCTCATCTGGTAGGCGTCCTGAGTAATTCTCTGGCGGCCGTCGCCCAGATTGTGATCATGCTCTTCCTGCTCTTTTTTCTCTATCGGGATGAGGAGCTTGGGGTACGCTTTCTGGCCTGGCTTCTGCCCCTGCGCCATGCCGAAACCGAGTCCCTGATCCGGCGCCTGGGAGAGACCGTTCGCGCCACCGTGCTGGGTCGCCTGATGGTCGCAATCATTCAGGGGATTGTGGCCGGAGCCGTGTTCGGAATGCTGGGCATTCATGCGGCCGTCATCCTCGGGCTGTTGACCGCCGTCGTGGGTCTGGTGCCTTCCTTTGGTGCATACTTGGTCTGGTTGCCCGTCGCTGTATGGCTGGGGGCCACCGGTCACTGGGTCCGGATGACCATTCTGCTGTTCACAGGAACCCTGATTATCAGCACTCTCGATAATTTTCTTTATCCCGCGCTGGTGGGCAACCAGCTGCGCCAGCATACCGTGACCGTCTTTCTTTCGCTGCTCGGAGGCGTCTGGCTCTTCGGCATCGCCGGTCTGGTGCTCGGACCACTCCTCTTCTCCACCGCAGAGGCTCTGCTCATGATCTGGAAAGCCAGAGGGCATGCCTCGCACACCGATCCGCCGCAACCGGCGTAGCATGCGCCGGCTGTGCATACTCCCGTCGCAATAAGACGACAGCGCACTCCTGCACGTTGCATCGAGCAGCGCATGAGGAGGTTGACTCTGCCCGCATCCTTGTTTACTCTATGCCTCCTAGAGACAAGTATGAGTATGATGACCTTCCGCTCCCCTCGAAATTCTTCCGAGCCGCGCGATCTCTTTCCCGGCGCGCTGGAACTGATGGTCCTGCAGCTTCTGCACTGGCAGCCAATGCATGGCTACGCCCTGGTGCAGCACATTCAGCAGCGGTCCAACGACCTGCTCCAGGTGGAAGAAGGCTCCCTGTACCCGGCGCTGCAGCGCATGTTGAAGTCGGGGCTGGTGAAGGCGGAGTGGACGATCTCCGCCACCAACCGGCGCGTACGCACCTACAGCGTCACGGCCCGCGGGCTGAAACATCTGGAGCAGGAACGCGAGCGCTTTGAGCAGATGCTGCAAGGCATCTCGCTCGTGCTCTCGCCCAACGTCTGATCGGGACCTAACCCTTCCGCAGTCCGGAGGCACTCCATGCCACTCTTCCAGCGCATCTCTCGGCGCCAGCAAATGTCCGCGGATCTCTCCGAAGAGCTGCAGCAGCATCTTGAGGAAAAGGCCGCAGTGCTGGAGGCGCAGGGCATGCCGCGCGAAGAAGCTGTCCACGCCGCGCGCCGCGCCTTTGGCAACGCCACGCTCATCGAGCAGCGGAGCCGCGAAGTCTGGCTCCGGGTGTGGCTGGACAACCTCATCCGCGACCTCCGCTTCGCGCTGCGGCAATTGCGAAAATCTCCGGGTTTCACGATTACGGCAGTT
>JAJZCP010000125.1 GCA_021846065.1 Acidobacteriota bacterium | reverse complement strand
CGGACAGAGTGAACGACCGGTGCGGCTTCGGCCTGAGGGTTGGCGTGCCGGAAACGAATAAGAACATCGTTCATCGTGTCCTGCAACCGGGTGGTCGGTTTGTGCAGCTTACGCGCAGCCTTTGAAGCCAGCTGGCACAGTTCGTAACGGTTCTTCACGTGAGTCATGGCGCCGAAAATCAGCTGGGAACGCATGAAAATTACTCCTCTATTCAGTATTTGCCGGAGGGATCGACCCGCGCGCCTCGCGAGCTCTGTCCCGCCGGTCCTGGCCGAGCCATTCTTACTGTTTTTTAGACGCAAGAAACATGCCTTCCGGCTGCAATGTTTTGCTGTCACGCAACCTTGACGGAGACAGAAAAACAATGCACATCGGAGAATGCAGCATTTCATGCTCTGGTTATTGCAGACACCGGCGAGTTGCTACCTGAAAGCGAACCGATTCATCCCCACCATGGAACTGCGCCGTGTGGCGCTCCTATCCTGGAAGTCCTTGAAGTGGAGGGGTTTAGCTACAGGGAAGACACTAGCGTTCGTCTTCGCCTGACGATGATCTCGGCTTTCCTTACATTAATGTCGGGTTTACACGATGTCAACAAAATAAGTGGCGTACATTTTATGGGCTACATAACCAAAAGGCCCGATTCAGGACCAGTAGCTCCGATCCAGCGTCCGATATTGAATCGCCTCGGCCAAGTGCTTGACGGCGATATCCACCTCCCCTTCCAGATCGGCGATTGTTCGCGCCACCTTTAAGATTCGATCATGGGCGCGGGCGCTTAAACCCTGCTGCTGCATCGCCCGCTCGAGCAACCTTTCCGCTTCGCTCGAAAGCTCACAATAAAGACGAATCTGCCGGGTGCTCATCTGCGCATTGGAAAAGACCCGATCCGCACCGGGCGCAAACCGGTTCCCCTGCCGCTCCCGGGCGGCCAGCACACGGTCCCGAATCTGTGCCGATCCTTCCGCCGCCGACCCACCCCGCAACTCCTTATACTGCACCGCCGGTACCTCAATATGAATGTCGATGCGATCCAGCAATGGCCCGGAAACCTTGGCAACATAGCGCTGGATCATCGGCGGCGTACACATACACTCCCGCGACTTGTCGTTAAAGTAGCCGCAGGGGCACGGATTCATCGCCGCGGCCAGCATGAACCGGGCCGGAAAACTGAGCGACATGGCCGCGCGCGCAATGGTCACCTGGCCGTCTTCGAGCGGCTGGCGCAGCACCTCCAGCACGTTGCGCGGAAACTCCGGCAGTTCATCGAGAAACAGCAGGCCGTTGTGCGCCAGGGAAACTTCCCCCGGCCGCGGCACCGCGCCGCCGCCGATCAGTCCCGCGTCCGATACAGTATGGTGCGGCGAACGGAACGGCCGCTGCGTGACCAGGCCAGCCTCCGCATTCAGCACACCGGCGACAGAGTGGATTTTTGTCGTCTCCAGCGCCTCGTCAAAGGAGAGCGGCGCCAGGATACCCGGCAGGCGTTTGGCCAGCATGGTTTTCCCGGAGCCCGGCGGCCCGATCATCAGAATGTTATGGCCACCGGCGGCGGCCACCTCCAGCGCGCGCTTGGCCGTATGCTGGCCGCGCACATCGCGAAAGTCGAAGGAGAACTGCTCTGCCGCTCCGAGCAGTTCGCGCGTCGCGATACGGATCGGCGTTGCCGTAATGCCGCCGTTGCCGGCCGCATTCAGCAGGTCCCGCACCTGCAGCAGCGACTGGACACCGTAGACATCCACGCCTTCGACGACCGCTGCCTCTCGCGCGTTGGCCGCTGGTATCAGCAGGTTCCGGATGCCGCGTTCGCGCGCCGCAACAGCTATCGGGAGCATGCCCTGGACGGGACGCAGGCTGCCGTCGAGGCCCAGTTCGCCCACTAGCAAAAAATTGCTGAGGTCGCGGAGCTGCAAACTCCCGTACGCGCCCAGAATCCCGATAGCCATCGGCAGATCGAAGCCGGAGCCTTCTTTTTTCAGATCGGCCGGGGCCAGGTTGATGGTGATGTGGGTGGGCGGAATATCAAAGCCCGAGTTCTTGATGGCCGCGCGGACGCGGTCCCGGCTCTCGCGGACAGCTGCATCGGGCAGACCGACCGTGTGGAAGCGGTCCTCCGTGGTCTTGATCCCGGAGAAATCCACCTCTACATCAATAATGTTGGCTTCGATGCCGTAGACAGCTGCGCTGAACGCCTTGAAAAGCATAGGGGGAATGCTTTGTCGAAAATCTTCCGGACAATTGGCGTGAGTATAGCATCCGCATGCAGGACACTTTGCTGCGATCTTCTTCCAGCTACGTGAGCCGGCCGAAGCTGAGCACGCATTCGTACTCCATCTGCACACGGCCATCTTCGGCGTATTCGTTGAACACGCGCTCGACCTTCGCGATCATGGATGCGTAGATGGGATGATGCGCCTGCGGCATGTACGAAGACGAGACGATGCGACCGATCAGGGCCTCCAGGTCCAGCGGCTGGACATTCACCAGTGTCACGGTCTCCATTCTGCAAGGCGCAAAAAACTCGCGCAGTTGTTCGGTATCGAGATACCGGCTGGCCACTGCGGAATAGTCCGCGCCGAAACGCTGTAAAAGCTGCTCGTACGCCTGATGAAAACTGCTGCCGCGCTCCGGGCGGTTGTTGTACGCGATCAGGCACCATCCACCGGGACGGAGAATGCGCACAAACTCGGCACGGGCGCGCGGCCGGTCAAACCAGTGGAGCGCCTGCCCCACCGTCACCAGCGCCGCACTCCCGGCAGCAAGCCCGGTGGCCTCTGCGGTGCCATTGACACAACGCAGGCGCGGATAGCTTGGAATGAGGGATTCGCAGACGGCACGCATGGCCGCGTTCGGCTCGATGGCCGTCACCGCGTTCCCCTGTTCCAGAAAAACTTCAGACAGTAAGCCCGTACCGGCAGCGATGTCTGCCACCGGCCACGATGCGTCCAGGCCGCAGGCATCGCGCAACACGTCCACAATGGCTGCGGGATAGCGTGGGCGAAATCGCCGATAGGATTCCACCCGGCTGGTGAAGCGCTCGGCTGCGGGAAGGTCCACTGTGACTATCTTTCCACCGCCAGTGCTACGGAGTTGCCGCCGCCGAGACAAAGAGCCGCAACGCCGCGCTTTGCATCGCGGGCGATCATCTCGTAGATCAGCGTGATCAACACGCGTGCCCCGCTGGCGCCGATGGGATGACCGATTGCAACCGCGCCGCCGTTCACATTTACCTTCGCAAGATTAAGCCCCAGCTCCCGCGTAACGGCGATGGCGGCAACCGCGAATGCTTCGTTGATCTCAAACAGGTCCACATCGCCGGCCGACCAGCCGGCCCGCTGCAGGACACGTTGCACGCCAGTCACCGGCGCCATCATTACCCACTTGGGGTCTACGCCGCTGGTGGCCTGCGCTTTGATGCGAACCAGCGGTTTCAACCCGAGGCTCGCTGCCTTTTTTGCCGACATGACCAGAAGCGCGCCCGCGCCATCGTTCACCCCAGGCGCATTGCCGGCCGTCACCGTGCCATCTTTTTTGAAAGCAGGCTTCAGGGCCCGCAAGGCTTCGGGCGTGGCATCGGCGCGTACGGACTCATCGTGGTCAAACGATGCAGGCGGATCGGTCTTCTTCTTTCCCGGAATCTCTATGGGCAGAATCTGCGACTGAAATTTCCCCGCCTTATGCGCCGCAGCGGCCCGCCGATGCGACTCCAGCGCGAAGGCATCCTGCTCTTCCCGCGTGATCGCATACTTCTCTGCCACGTTTTCGCCCGTCACGCCCATGTGGTAGGCGTTGTACACATCCCAAAGTCCATCGTTGATCATCGAGTCGACCGCTTTACTGTCGCCCATGCGAAAACCTTTGCGCGCCGCGGACAGCAGATACGGGGCGTTCGACATGGACTCCATGCCGCCGGCGACGACCGCTTCCGCATTACCCGTCTGGATGGCCTGCGCGGCCAGGCTGACCGCTTTGAGCCCTGACCCGCAAACCTTATTGATGGTCAACGCGCTCACCTCCGGCGCCAGTCCACCGTAGATCGCGGCCTGCCGTGCGGGATTTTGCCCGAGTCCGGCAGAGACGACGTTGCCCATGATGCACTCATCGACCAGCGCCGCATCGATACCGGATCGCCGGACAACTTCCTTCACCACCATGGCGCCGAGCTGGGTCGCGGTGAACTCCGACAGCGAACCGAGAAACTTTCCCACCGGCGTGCGAACTCCGGCAACAATGACAACTTCTTCCATGAATCACCTCTGTAAGGTTCGCGGCTGGGCCGCGACGACAACCGAAGAGTATACGGCGGCCGCATGATTACTGGCGACGCGTGCACTTCATCCCGTTGTGCAATACAGAACGCGCGCATGTTGCTGACCGTTGCAAGATGCGCTGTGCGGCTCCGGTGCTCATCTATCGGCGGCGGATTGCAGTACGTGCTATGACAGCTGCGCCATTCGCATTCTGCAGCTGCGAAAAAAATGCGGGCGAACGATCATTTTTTTCTTGACATTGATTTTTCGCAAAACTATACATTCGTGTAACTGCGGTAGATTCCTGCAGTTATCGATGTCACATCGAACCAAGGGAGAATAGACAACATGGCAACGAAAAAGGCAGCCAAAAAGGCAACGAAGAAGGCAGCGAAGAAGACCAGCAAGAAGAAGTAACTGCTTCGCAGCAAGAGAAACAGGCAAAGCAAAAGGGAGCGCTTCAAGCGCTCCCTTTTTGCGTTTGGGCGAAGGCCGCGCGGGCCCGTATGCTGGCTGCATGACGCGCCGCCGCTGGATCGCCGATACCTGGACCGCAACGTCCGCTGCGTTGACCGGGCCGCAGGCCCACCATCTGGCAGGCGTACTGCGCGCGCGCGTTGGCCAGCAGTTCGATGTGGTCGCCGGGAACATAGTGCGGCGTGGCACCGTGGAATCTGTCGAAGACGACTGCGTGCGCTTTGCGCTCGGTGAAGAAATCTCTGCGGCGCAGGCGCTCCCGCTGACGGTGGCCCTCTCCATCGTCCGCTTTGAGCCCATGGAATGGGCGATTGAAAAACTGACCGAGCTTGGCGCGCAGCGCATCGTTCCCCTGGCCGCGCAACGCTGCGATCGTCACCTGGTCCAGGCGTCTGAAAAGCGGCTGGAGCGCTGGCGGCGGATCGCCCGCGAAGCGGCGCAGCAGTCCCGGCGCAATGATGTTCCCGAAATCGACGGACCCATGGGACTGTCGGCCTTTCTTGAAACGGCACAGGAGGCTCGAAGGCTTCTGCTTTCGGAGCGGGAAGAGATGACCTCTCTTTGGGATGTGCTGAATGCTCCTCGCAAAGAACCAGCGGCCATCACGTTGGCTGTGGGTCCCGAGGGCGGATGGACCGACGCGGAGATGACCCTTTTCACAAAGCACGAATGGACGCCGGTCTCACTCGGGCCGCGCATCCTGCGCGCGGAGACTGCGG
>JAJZCP010000124.1 GCA_021846065.1 Acidobacteriota bacterium | reverse complement strand
GGCAGTTGTTCGCCATCTGCAGGTCTTCCCGGATCCGAATAACCCATTTGCGCTGACCAATCCTTCGGTGAACTCGCAAATCTATCGCCCGTTCCCGGACTTTGGCGGAACGGCATACACCAATTACGCCGGCATGAGCAACTACAATTCGCTACAGGCGAAGTTGCAGAAGCGCATGTCGCATGGGCTGAACTTCCTGGCCAGCTATACCTGGGCGCATTCGCTCGACGATGCTCCCACGCCGCTTGGAAGCACGGGCGATGGTGGTTATCGGAACACCAATTTGCTGCCTATCGTGAATGACTACAGCAACTCGCCCTTTGATGTGCGTCAGCGCATCACGTTCAACACCTACTACGATCTGCCGTTTGGCAAGGGACGCACGTTCATGAATCGTGGCGGCATCCTGAACGCCATTGCGGGAGGATGGTCCTCGAACCTGACCTTCTTTGCGCAGACGGGCAATCCCTTCACGGTGTATCCGAACAACACCGGCCCTTCGGGTGGCGGCACGCGCGCGATTCTGGTGGGTGATCCATACAAGGGCGGTGGCACACCGAATCCTACCAATCCAAACGTAAGTTGCCCGGCAAAGGTGAGGACGCTGCAAAACTGGTTTAACCCCTGCGCCTTTGCCAACCCGGTCTCGGGCACGGAGATCAGCCCTGGCCCGTACAACGGAAGCTATACGACGCCACAGCCTGGCTATCTGTATCCGGCTCAGGTCACGGCCAAAGATCAGGTGCTGCAACTGCTGGGTGGCCGACGCAACCAGATCTACGGCCCAGGTTACGAGCGGGTCAACATGTCCATCTTCAAGCAGTTCCCGACATTCCGGACGCAGTATCTGGAGTTCCGAGCCGACATCTTCAACGTGCTCAACACTCCGGCGTATGGCACTCCCAGCGTCACCAACATCAACTCCAACGGCGGCGAGATTTCGTCTCCCCGCTTCTTCCAGAACTTTACTCCCGATGCGCGCTTCTTCCAGTTCGCAATGAAGTATCAGTTCTGATTTAGACTTCACGGTGAGGAGCGGTGCACGCCGCTCCTCATTGGGAGCGATTGGGATGGAATTTCGGAGTATCTCGCTTGTACGCTCAGCGCTGTTTGCGCTGAGTGTTTTTGTCTGCGGGGCAAGTTTTCTTTCCGCGCAGTCTTCCACGGCATTAGCCGCTCGTTCTGCGGCCGATGCGTCGGCGAAGGATGATCGCCTCTTTCAGCAGGCAACCACGGCGTTGCAAAACGGCAGTCTGGCGGAAGCGCGCAGCCTGCTCACGCAACTGCGCGCTCGCCATCCTCATGACTTTCCCATCGATGAATCCCTCGGTCTGGCTTGTGCGCAGCAGGGTGATCTGAAATCGGCACTGGCCTACTTGCGAGCGGCTACCGAGGACGATCCAGGATCGGCCGTCGCCCAGGCGAATCTGGGAACGGCCTATCTGAAGATGCAGCAGAATGAAGCCGCTGTGAAGGCTCTGGAGACAAGCGTGCAGCTTGATCCTTCCAACGCTTCGACGCAAGCTGCTCTGGGGCAAGCGTTGATGCTGACGAAGCAGCCAAAAGCAGCGGTCGCGCCATTCCGTGCGGCGCTCAAGCAGAACGCCGACGATCCAGGTCTGCTGTATAACACGGCTCTCGCGGAGTTTCAGGCAGGCGATGCAGCAGCAGCGGAGCCATTGTTGGCGCGGATGCCGGGAGCGGAGGATTCTGCCGAAGCGCAATCGCTCTTTGGCGATGTAGACGAGTCACTGGCGAAGTATGAAGATGCAGCCAGGCACTATGCCAATGCTGCGCGACTGGACCCAAGCGAAGCCAATGTCTTCCTGCTGGGGGTCGAGTTTTTGCGCCACTGGACGTTCGACCCGGCGATCAAGGAGTTTGAAGCCGGAGTCAAAAGCTTTCCGCAAAGCACGCGGATGCAGGTGGGTCTGGGTGTTGCGTACTATGGCGGCAGTTACTATGACAAAGCGATTCCCATCTTTGCCGACCTGCTGCAAAAATCGCCGGATAACTCACTCTATGCCGAGTTACTGGGTCGCGATTGCACCGTGTTGACGGAAGGGATACGACCGGAGTGTGCCTCCCTGGTGAGCTTTGCAGAGCGTCATCCGGATAACGCCGTGATTGCGACCTACGCCGCGACCAGCATTCTGCATCAGCCGCAAGGGCAACAGCAGTTGGAGACGGCTCGCGCACTGCTGATGAATGCGTTGCATGCCAATCCGCGCATGGCGCAGGCTCAGTTTGCGATGGGGTTGCTGCTGCAGTTGGAGAATCAGTGGAAAGAAAGCATTTCACCGCTGGAGACGGCCATTCAGTTGAAACCGGATTATGCGACCGCACATTATCGGCTGGCTCTTGCCTACAATCACAACGGCGACAAGCAGCAGGCGCAGCAGGAGATTGCGCTGGAGCTGAAGTATACCAAGGCGGATCGCGCGGAGGTGGAAAGCCGCCTGCGCTCGGTGACCACATTTCTGGTGAAGATGCAATGAGTCCAGGCATGCAACGCGCAGGTTTTCGCGCCGCGGCGCAACAGGTTGCATTCCATCGCCGGGATTTTTTGCGCGCCGCCGGGCTGATGGGAGCCAGCGCGCCGCTGCTCAGTTTTGGACCCCTGCGCGCCGCAACCCTTCCGCGCGGGCGCAAGGTGGTGGTCGTCACCTTTGGCGGAGGCGCGCGCGATGAAGAAACCTTTGCGCCCGATGGCCAGGAGAACATCCCGAATCTGATTCAGACATTGTTGCCTCAGGCTGCGTTCTACAGTCAGGTGGTCAACCGTGGCATTCTGGGGCACTATGTGGCGACGGCCAGTCTTGCCACAGGAGTCTATGAAAC
Source organism: Acidobacteriota bacterium (assembly GCA_021846065.1). The sequence goes on along the minus strand of JAJZCP010000124.1, from coordinate 2,606 downwards.
CTTTGACAACTTTGCTGCCACTCCGCCGGCAAATCCAACCGTCTTCGAGTACTACCGCAAAGCGCTCCATCGACCCGCCACCGATGCCTGGGTCGTTGCTCCCAGCAACGGATTCAACCGCATCGGTGAAAGCGATGCGCGCGGCTATGGGCCAGGTCTTGGCGCTGGAGTCATCCTGCCCAAACATCTGCTCGCAGCGGCCATGCCGCAGCACCGGCAAAGCGACTTCACACATCTGCTGCGGGACAACTACGAGGATCCCTATTACACGCCGGATTTGCACGGCGGCGAGTTTGAGCTGAGCCAGCTTGATTCGATCCTCAAGCTTTCCGTGAACGAATTCACCGGCCACGCGCTCAGCCTCAGCAGCGCCGACGAGCTCTCTGTTTACGTAGCGCATCAGCTTATGCGCCAGCTTTCCCCGAGCCTGCTCTGGATCACGCTGCACGATATGGACGTGGCGCATTCGGGCGCATATTCGCTGTATGTGGATGGCATTCGCCGCTCCGACCGCCTGTGTGCGGAGATTTGGAAGATGATTCAGGCTGAACCGGAGTATGCCGGTCGAACGACGATGCTGGTGCTGCCGGATTTTGGCCGCGACTCCGACTTTGACTCCGGCGGCAACGGATTTCAGCATCATCGCACCGGCGATGCGCTTTCGCGAACGACGTGGATGATGGCGCTTGGCCCCGGCATTCGTCAGGGAGCGATGATTGATCGTCCTGTGCAGTCAACCGATCTGGTGCCGACAATCGGAGCGCTCATGGGCTTTGCGACACCGCTGGCTCGCGGGCGTGCGCTGACAGAGGTGCTCGGATGACCCCTGCGCAGCTCAGGCCGGAAGACTTTGCCAGCTACCCTGCCCAGGCGCGTTCGCTTGCAGTCAGCCAGATCCCTCTACTGCGCACGCTTCCGCTCGTTTTTGCGGCTCTTCTGCTGCGTGAGACGCGTGACTACGACTGGCGATTTCCACCCGAGCGGCTGGCCATCGAAGATCAGTTTTCCTTTTTGTCATCGCTTACGCTGCCGGAGCGGGAAAATCTGCTGCGAGGCTTCGCAAATGTGCGACTGCCGGAGTCAGCCCAGCGCATCCGCTGGGTGGCGCAGCCGCAGCAGTTTCTGGATGCGCTGACCGCGGCACTCTGGTCGACTCACCAGATTGACGGCTTTCGACAAAGCGCAAAGTCCTACGCCAGCGCGTGGCGCAAGGCGCGTCCAGAGCCGCAGCCGACGATGCAGCGACTCACCGTTGTGGTGTTGGGAGCCGATCTCAAACTGGACGGATATCCGCTGTTTCGCAAGCTGCGTTCGCATGGCGTCTTTGTTCCGCAGGTCCGTGGAGACGATGGCTGGGCCACGTTGGCGGCTCTCGCGCAAAAGCGCGCTCAAAGCCATCCCGCGGCCGCGAGCCATATCTACATCGATGGCGGCGAGGCGGACTCTTCGCTGGCGACTCATCTGGCCACCACCTCGTATGCCGGACTTGCTTCGGTCCGCGAGCAACTGCTGCAACGGATCAGCGCGATGCTTACCGGTGCCAACAGCGGTCCGGAGCAGTTGCGCACCGCCATGGCCGAGATCACGCCGCAGTCGCTGCGCTGGCCTGCGACCTCCGGCGACGAGGCTTTCCGTCGCTACCAGCTTGACGTGCTCACGGAAGGCTCAGGCACGCAGATCTTCAGCACAACGTTTGTGCAATGGGCTGCGCGGGAAGCGCTGCGGCGAGCGCAGCCGCTGACGCTGGTCATGCGCTTTGCGCCGCGCCAGCACAGTCTGAATATGAACGAGATGCTCTCGGGCAAGACCCAGGGCAACGCGCCCGATCCCGCCGGTTCGCTGGTGGACGCCGATATGGGCGCATTTTATGCGTGGATCGACCAGCAGAGGTTGACGGGCGCGGAGACGAGCGCGTTTCTGGCCTGGAGCGAGGTGCATCGTCAGGCGGTGCTGATCGGTCCGGCGATCCCGCGCAATACGGTCGCCGGCGCGCCCATGACCATGAGCCAGATGCTGGCGCAGCTCGGGTAAAGAGCGTGGGGCGACAGGCGTGGGCTGAGAGGCGTGGGGCGCAAGTGTCCTTGAGCGGCCAGGCGTGAAGTTTCAGCAGGTTGTTCCATCGAGTCTGAACGCGAGAAGCTGGTTAGCCGAGGCGATGTGCTTGATGGATGCAAGAGCGTGTTTCATCTCTCCCTCGGTGGCTTCGTCGCAGTGCGTCAGCCCCGCGCTGATCGCAGCGTTGATCGCAGGTCGGATACGTGTGGCTTCAGGCTTTCGTGGATGAATGAAACACGCTCAACGCCCTGCTTCGTGCATCATCTCCTGTATTGTTCTTCGCTGACCTTCTCCATCCAATCGACCACCTTGCCATCGAGTTTTTCCTGAATGGCGATGTGGGTCATTGCGGTGATGGCGCTGGCGCCATGCCAATGTCTTTCCCCCGGGGCGAACCAGATGACATCCCCAGGACGAACTTCCTGCACCGCTTCCCCTTCCTTTTGCACCCAGCCAAGACCGGATGTCACGATCAGCGTTTGCCCCAGTGGGTGCGTGTGCCAGGCAGTTCGCGCGCCAGGCTCGAAGGTGACACTTGCGCCGCTTACGCG
>JAJZCP010000123.1 GCA_021846065.1 Acidobacteriota bacterium | reverse complement strand
GCTTGTGGCGCTCCCGTTGGTCGCGGGCATTGCATGAGCATTGCATGCAGCAGACGCGCGTGCGCGCAGTGGCCGCTTCCGTTGGTCGCGGGCTTGCTGGGGTGGAGGGTGATGCGAAAAGCAGATTCCCTCGGGATGGACAACCAGAAAAGCAAGAGCAAGAGTAAGGGCAAAAGCAAAAGCAAGAGCAAGGGCAAAAGCACGAGCAAGAGCAAAGGAAGAAGCAGATTCCCTTCGGGAATGACAACAAGAAAAACAAGAGCAAAAGCAAGAGCAAAAGAAGAAGCAAAGGCAAAAGCAAAAGCAAAGGCAAAAGCAAAGGAAGAAGCAGATTCCCTGCGGGAAGGCCAACAAGAAAGGCAACAACAAATGCAAATGCAAAGGCAAAGGCGAGAAGCAAGGGCGAGGGCAGGGGCGAGAGCAAAAGCAGCGGCGGATGCGCGGGATGTGGTTGCTGGTAGAATAGGATTGCGGGATTGCGTGGCCAGAGGGCGTGATTCTGCATCTCTGTCCGCGCGATGAGCCTGGAAACGAGACGAAGAACCGACCCGGCGGGGTTTGAGTGTGCCAGGTGCGCGTGAGTGCGCCGGTGCGAAGCCCGGAAGAAGCTGAAAACTGAAGAAAAGCCCCGGAAGAACGATTTCGGGAGATGAACCGAAGAAGGAAAGTGCTTGAGCCAGACGATTCGCAACATTGCCATCATTGCCCACGTGGACCACGGCAAGACCACGCTGGTGGACGCCATGCTTCGCCAGTCCGGAACCTTTCGCGCCAATGAGCAGGTGGCGGATCGTGTGATGGACTCGAACGACCTGGAGCGGGAGCGTGGGATCACGATTCTGGCCAAGAATACGGCCATTTTCTATGAGGGCGGGAAGATCAACATAGTGGACACGCCGGGCCATGCCGACTTTGGCGGCGAGGTGGAGCGCGGGTTGAAGATGGTGGACGGCGTGATGCTGCTGGTGGATGCGGCGGAGGGTCCGTTGCCGCAGACGCGCTATGTGTTGGCGAAGGCGCTGGAAGCGAAGCTGAAGCCGATGGTGGTGATTAACAAGATCGATCGCCCGGATGCGCGCGCGCAGGAGGTGTTGAACGAGGTGTATGACCTGTTCATCGACCTGGACGCGGAAGAGGAGCAACTGGATTTTCCGGTGCTGTATACGGTGGCGAAGACGGGGACGGCGACGACGGATCTGCAGACGCCGGGGACGGATCTGGAGCCGCTGTTTCAGGCGATTGTGAAGACGATTCCGGCGGCGACGGGCGACCCGGAAGCACCGTTGCAGATTCTGGTGACGAACCTGGATTATTCGGAGTACTTTGGCCGGATCGCGATTGCGCGGGTCTTCCAGGGGACGCTGAATGTGGGCGACGAGGTGGCGGTTTCGCGGCGGGATCTTTCGCTGCAGAAGACGAAGATCACCAAGCTGTTTACCTTTGCCGGGCTGAAGCGGACGGAGACGGCGACGACGGAGATTGGCGATATTGTGGCGATTGCCGGCATTGAGGGGATCACGATCGGGGAGACGATTACGAGCCTGGCGAATCCGGCTCCGCTGCCGCTGATTGTGATCGACGAGCCGACGATTGCGATGCAGTTTTCGGTGAACAACTCGCCGTTCTGCGGCAAGGAAGGCTCGCTGGTGACGAGCCGGAATCTGCGCGAACGTCTGGATCGTGAGCTGCTGACGAATGTCTCGATTCGCGTGGAGGAGGCGGATTCGCCGGACAGCTTCAAGGTGCTGGGCCGCGGGGAGATGCAGCTTGGGGTGCTGATCGAGATGATGCGGCGGGAGGGCTTTGAGCTGAGCGTGGGCCGTCCGGAGATTGTGACGAAGACGGTGGACGGCGTGCGGATGGAGCCGGTGGAGCATGTGACGATCGACGTGCCGGAGGAGTATACGGGCGTGGTGATCGAGAAGCTGGGGCCGCGCAAGGGCGAGATGACGAAGATGCACAATCACGGATCGGGGCGTGTGCGGATGGAGTTTCGCGTGCCGAGCCGCGGGATCATCGGGCTGCGCAGCGAGATGTTGACGGAGACGCGCGGGACGATTGTGATGAATACGCTGTTTGACGGCTATATGCCGTATCAGGGCGAGATTCCGCAGCGGCCTTCGGGGGTGTTGATCAGCGACCGGCAGGGCGTGACGACGACGTATTCGCTGCACGGATTGCAGGATCGCGGGGTGCTGCTGCTGGGCGCGGGCGTGGATGTGTATGAGGGAATGATAGTCGGTGAGCACTCGCGGGACAACGACCTGGACGTGAACGTGGTGCGGGAGAAGAAGCTGACGAATATGCGGGCGTCGAGCGCGGACGATGCGCTGCGGCTGGCTCCGCATCGGCTGATGAATCTGGAGCAGGCGATCGAGTTCATTGCCGAGGATGAGCTGGTGGAAGTGACGCCGAAGAATCTGCGGTTGCGCAAGAAGATATTGCAGGCGAACCAGCGTCCGAAGCGGCGCAACGACTGAGAAGAGTCGCGCGAGCTTGCAGGGCGGTCGGTTGTGGTACGTTCCAGAGAGACGCACTCGGTTCGCAGGGCATCGAATGACAGAGTCCAGCTCCAAACCGGTATTTCCTGTCGGTCCGCATGAGGCCTCTGCGATCCCGGCTGGGCGTGGGAGCGTGGTGGCTGTGCCGCGATGGCTGCGGCAGACGGAACTGATGATTGCGGTGCTGGTGCGGCTGTATCTGGGACTGGCGCTGTGTTTTGTGCCTTGGTTTCGCCCGCTGTGGGATAACAATCCGCTGTTTCTGCACGCGCCTGCGATGCTGCCGTTTTTGACAAGCGGCGCGGTGCGGGGGGTGGTCTCCGGGCTGGGGCTGTTGAATCTGTGGCTGGCTCTCGATGGGGCGATTCGTTCGTCTAAGGAGTGGGAGCGGTAGCGGAGAGGTCGCCGAAGATATCGCGCACCGGGTAGACTGTTCTGTCGCATCGGTTCGAATTGCGACTTCGCACGAACAATCTGGAAATGGAGCCTAAGAATGGCAGAGCAGCAACCGCCGACGCCGCTGGAACGGGCGCCGCTGGCCTATGAAAATCCGGAGTTTTTGAATAGCCCGGAGGGTCGGCTGATTCGGATTCTGGCCGAGTATACGGAGCCGCTGGCGCGATTTCGGCGAGAACGGATTCAGGACACGATTGTTTTCTTTGGTTCGGCGCGGTTCCACAGCCGTGCGGAGGCGGACCGGGCGCTGGAGCTGCTGGACAATACCGGTTCGGCGCAACTGGCTCCGCCGGAAGAGCAGCCGGCGACAGCGCGGTCGATCGAGGAAGGTTCCGCGAGCGAGTTGCAACGTCATCGAGCGGTGGCGGCGGTGGAGATGGCGCGCTACTACGAGGATGCGCGCAGACTGGCCGGGATGGTGACGCGGTGGGCGGCGACGGTGCCGTCGAATCCACCGGGGCGACATCGTTTTGTGATCACTTCAGGCGGCGGACCGGGGATTATGGAAGCGGCCAATCGCGGGGCGTATGAGGCGGGCGGCAAGTCGATCGGACTGAATATCCGGCTGCCGTTTGAGCAGCATCCGAACCCATACATTACGCCGGAGCTGAACTTCGAGTTTCACTACTTTTTCATGCGCAAGCTGTGGTTTGCGTATCTGGCGAAGGCGCTGGTGGTTTTTCCCGGGGGATTTGGGACGCTGGACGAGATGTTTGAGCTGTTGACGCTGTCGCAGACCCATAAGCTGGCCAAGAAGATGACGGTGGTGATCTATGGGTCAGAGTACTGGAAGCGTGTGATCAACCTGAATGCCCTGGTGGATTGCGGATCGATTTCGCCCAAGGATGTCGAGCTTTTCCAGTTTGCCGATACACCGGAAGAGGCGTTTGCGATGTTGCGGGACGGTTTGACGGCGAATCATCTTTCGGCGGAGCCTGTTCCTTCGGCAGAACCCGCAATCAATATCGAAGCATTTCTTGGTCCGGAATTTGCCAAAACCAACGTATAGTGGACGATAGGACTCGGTCGCAGGCTGAGAAGTTGTGAGTGTCAGAATGTCGGAGAGACCCGAAAAATACGTGCTTAGTCCGGCTAAAGTCCGGAGAAACGCCGCGATTGAACGGAAATTCGCGGGGTTTTCACGGTCTGTTGATGAGTGGACGGCGATACTGAAGCCGCAGATTGAGCGGATCAGGAGGACGACCGACCCTATGCCATCAACCTCGATCTCATATCTATGGCGCGACCCTCGCTCCGTTGAAAAATACTCAACAGGCGTTTCGCTGCACAGCCACACGAACCAATCCCAGGAGACGCTTTCCTTTGTGGCGGACTGGACGGCGCAGTATGGGTTTGTGCGTCCGCTGATGCGGTATCTGGATCGGCGATCGTGGGATCGTCACGGCATCCGCATTGACTGGCTGCGCAGCTACTGGACGCCGCCGCTGACGCCAAAGCTGGCGTGGGATCTCGAAAGCGGCCAGATCGAAAAGCTGGGTCTCCGCTCGCTGGTCTCGATTACGGATCATGATGACATTCGCGCACCGTTGATGTTGCGGACGATGGACCGTTCGCGGCATGTGCCGATCTCGGTCGAGTGGTCGGCACCGTATAGTGATGTGCAGTCGTTTCACATCGGCGTGCATAATCTGCCGAGCGCGCGGGCGGCGGAGTGGATTGCCCGGCTGAACGCGTTTACGGCGAATCCGGCGGATGAGCAACTGGGCGAGATTCTGGCCGAGCTGAACCAGGAGCGCGATGTGCTGGTGGTGCTGAACCATCCGATGTGGGATTTGTATCTGATCGGGCGAGATCGGCATAACTTTCTGGTGAATGAGTTTCTGCTGAAGTATGGCAACTATTTTCATGCGCTGGAGCTGAACGGGCTGCGGAACTGGGCGGAGAATCGCGCGGCGCGGCGGCTGGCCGAGCAGTGGAATATGCTGCTGGTGGCGGGCGGCGATCGGCATGGCGTGGAAGCGAACGCGAACATCAACCTGACGAACGCGAGCAGCTTCACGGAGTTTGTGCATGAGGTGCGCTACGAACGGCGCAGCGAGGTGCTCTTCCTGCCGCAGTATGCCGAGCCGTGGAAGATGCGCATTCTGCAATCGACGATCGACGCGATTCGGGATTTTCCAGAGTTTCCGCTGGGTTCGCAGTGCTGGGATGATCGCGTCTTTCACCCGGATGCCAGAGGCGAGATTCGTCCGTTGAGCGCGATCTGGCCGCGGGGTCAGGCGCCGCGCTCGATGCGGATGATTTTGGCGACGGCACGGTCGCTGGGCCGACGTCCGCTCAGCTCGAGTCTGCGCTATGCGTGGAGCGATGCCGACGAGCTGCGCTTTGAACTGGGCGAGCGCGAGACGGCGTAAGGAGCAGTCGCGGGGAAACAGCAATCTGATAGTCAGGGAAGTATCCACGCAAGGCCCGAACCGCAGGGGCGCGGCGTTTGTGCGCCTGTTTGCAGCAATCAGGAGTCCGCAATGCACCCCACCGGCCCTCC
>JAJZCP010000122.1 GCA_021846065.1 Acidobacteriota bacterium | reverse complement strand
CCGACAAAGCCGCCGATTTCCGACTGGAAATTCTGGGTCAAAGCGGCAGTGCGGGCGAGTTCAGCCGTTTCCGAATCCACACCGCGAACGGTGCACTTGGCCCTTTCGCCTTGCGCGTCCCGGGTCTTCACAACATCCTCAACGCTACGGCTGCTGTGGCCATCGGTTGCCAGCTTGACATTGCCGAGGACCGCATTGCGCTCGGACTGGAGAGCTTTCGCGGCGTCGATCGACGCTTCCAGTTGCGCGGTCGCGCCCACGGCGTCGCCGTGGTGGACGATTACGGCCATCACCCTACGGAGATCGCCGCCACACTCGCCGCCGCGCAAGAGTGCGGCTATGCCCGCATTCATGTCGTCTTCCAGCCGCATCGCTACACCCGAACGCGCGACCTCTTCCAGGAATTCACAACTTCTTTTGCGCTTGCCGATTCGCTCGTCGTCCTGCCCATCTATGCTGCCAGCGAAGAGCCGATTCCCGGCATCGACGCTGCTGCGCTCGCCGCTCGCATCTCCAAGCCACCCGCCGTTTTTGCAGCCGATTTCGCTCAAGCCGTCGCGCTAGTCGTTGCGTCGGTGCGGCCGGGCGACCTGATCCTGACGCTCGGCGCCGGCAACGTCAGCCAGCTTGCACCGCTCATCCTCGACGCACTGGAATCTGCCACGGACTGACGGGGCCACCCGCATGAATGACAACACCGTCATGTGTGCGCCGACAGTGCTTGAAGTTAATCTCCGCACGATCAAAAAAACCTTCCGTTCTCGGGCAACTTTTTTTGTCTGGCGCTATCACAAATGTAGTTTTCGCCGATACAATTCCCGAAAGCTTGGCACGACCAGATTTTGCTGAAGTTGGTTATCTATGACCATGCAAGGTGAAAAAAGTTCTCCCCGCTGCGAAGCGTGTCGTGAAGGTGTGGAACCACCGATCCCGATCACCATGGCATTCCAGCCCATTTTGGATGTGGAATCCGGTAGTATATACGCTTATGAAGCACTGGTCCGCGGGTTGCAGCAGGAGTCGGCTGGTGTAATTCTCGCGCAGGTCAATGCGCAGAACCGCTATGCCTTTGACCAAAGCTGCCGCGTCAAGGCCATCGAACTGGCGTCCATGCTCGGTCTGGTGGAGACAGGCGCAAAGCTTTCCATCAACTTCATGCCCGGTGCGGTCTACAGCCCTGCCGCCTGCATCCAACTCACCCTGCGAACGGCCGCTAAGATGTGTTTTCCCACCGACAGGCTCATCTTTGAGATTACCGAGGTGGAAGAAGTCGTGGATCGAAAGCACCTGCTCGGAATCGTCGAGGAGTATCGTCGGCAGGGCTTTCAAGTGGCGCTCGATGATCTCGGCTCCGGCTACTCCGGCCTCAATCTTCTAGCCGATCTCAACCCTCATCTCGTCAAAATGGACATGGACCTCACTCGTAAGATCGATCAGCGCCCCAGCGCTCAGATGATTGTGCGCAAACTGGTCGAGCTTTGCGAAGGATTAGGGATTGATCTCGTTGCCGAAGGCGTGGAAACCGTTGACGAATTTGCTTGCCTTCGCAAAGCAGGCATTCGTCTCATGCAGGGTTACCTGCTCGCGCGCCCATCCTTTGAAGCTCTCGGTGGTTTCACTCTTCCGGCCTGAATGAAATCTGCTCCAGGCAACCATCGCGCTCCCGGCACCCTCCGGCCATTCAGCGATTCCCCCTGTAACTGGCTGGGTTCCTGAAGCGGCATTCTCTGCAATCATTCCGCTCGCAGCAAGCTATAGTGAAATCTGGCGATTCTCACGACCTGGCTCGGTCGTGACGACAAAAAACAGATCTACGACGCTATGGGAAGAAGCAGATCCTGTGGAAGAGGCCGTGCCCATGCCGCGTTCAACGCGCGGAGCATGGCGCGCTCCCACGGGCGCCTCGCGACGCGCTCCCGAACGGCCGCGGCAGGCTCAGTTGCCGGGGCTGGATGATGCTTCCCTGAGGGAAGCGAGCGACGAGGATATTCTGCTTGACCCTGCTCCAACTCGACGCACTCCGCGCCGACGCAATGTCCCGCGCGCCTCTGCCGGTGCCGATGTCCGCGAATTTGCTGCGGCACGTCGTCACTTGCCCAGTACGCGAGCAGGCTGGGTCATGCTTGCCCTGATCACCGCAGCTCTTCTCGCGGTTGTCCTTGCCGCCGGGTTGCTCTTCCGCCGTTACCTTCTGCGCGACGTTCACTTCCGCCTCGATGCCAGCTCGCAGATTGCTTCGCTTCCTGCTTCCATTCACGCGCAATCCGATCATGCCGCTCAAGTCACCCGCGACGAGATGCTCTCCGTCTTCGGTCAGGATATTGGCCGCAATATCTTCCTAGTGCCGCTGGCTCAGCGCCGCAGTCAACTCGAATCGATCCCATGGGTTCAGCACGCCACAGTCATGCGCATTCTTCCCGATCAGATTCTTGTTCACATCGTCGAGCGAACTCCGATTGCCTTTGCGCGAGAGGGCGACAATGTCGAACTTGTGGATGCGGATGGAGTGCTGCTTCCCATCTCTCCGGCGCGCATGGCCCTTCACCATTACTCGTTTCCCGTCGTAACCGGCTTGCACGTTCATCCTGCAATGGCTTCGCCGCAGGAGCGCATGGCGCTTTATCAGCGATTCCTTGCGGATCTCGACCACGCCCAGCCCCATGCCTCTTCGCAGGTCTCCGAGATTGACCTCTCTGATCCTGACGATCTTCGCGCTACGCTTTCCAGCAAAGGCGCCGACCTGCTCATCCACTTTGGCGCAGACAACTTTGCCGCGCGGTATCAGATGTATCTGGCGCATATTGCCGAATGGCAATCGCGCTATCCGAACCTGATCGGTATCGACCTGCGTTTTCCTGGCGATGTCCCGCTCGAACTCGCCCCCAATCCTTCCACTGCGAACTCTGCCGCTGACGCAAAGACCACTCCTGAAGCCGCATCGCACGCCTCTGCCGCTTCCGCCAGAAAGCCGTCTCATGCGATCCGTGCAACCGCCAAAGCGGCTAGTCTTCGCCATGCGTCCTCGTCCACTTCGGCGCATCGCGCCCAGTCCTTGCGGCGAGCAGAGCCGCATCATCAACGCTTAGCCGCTGCCAGGCATCATCATGCTCCAGCAAGCCATGAAAAAACCCATCCATCCCGTGTCATCTCAACAGGAGGCGCACAATGAATCAGCGCCAAAGTAATTTGATCGTCGTCCTGGACGCGGGCAGCTCGTTCATTCGCGCGCTTGCTGCCGACGTGAACGAGGGCGCGCTGCGCTATCGTGGCCATGCCATCGTCGAGGCGGCGGGAATGCGCAAGAGCCTTATCGCCGAGCTTGCTCCCGCTGCACGCGCCATCAAGTCAGCCTGTGATCGCGTCGAGCAGATCGTGCATGTCAATGTCGATGAGTGCGTCGTCGGTGTCGGCGGAGCCAACATTGCCAGCGTCAACACCACCGCAGCCGTTCACTTTGGCGCTCGCATGAGAGAGATCGCCAACGAAGACGTCAGTCTTGCGATCGAGCGCGCGCGCAGCGTTCCCATGCCCGCAGGTCGAGAAATTCTTCATCTGCTCACGCGTCAGTTTGTGCTCGATCAGCAGCCCGGCATCCACGATCCAGTCGGCATGGTCGGCAATCGCCTCGAAGTCGATCTCCACATCTCCACCTGCTCAGCCAGCGCCTTGCAAAGCATCGTCACCTGCGTCAATCGCGCCGGCATCGAGGTCGAGGACACCGCCTTTGAAGCTCTTGCCGCGGCGGAAGCCACGCTCACCGCTGACGAGCGCGAACTCGGCGTCTGTCTGCTGGATATCGGCGCTCATTCCTCGGAGCTGGTGGTCTTTTTTGAGGGCGCCGTCGCGCACACGGCCAGCATTCCGTTCGGTGGGCAGCACTTCACCAATGATCTCGCTGTCATGCTTGAGCTTCCCATCGCACTCGCCGAACAAGTCAAGCTGCAATTCGGCAATGCTGTCGTCACCGCAATTCCTCAACTTGCCGAGGTCGAAATTCAAGCTTCGCGCCCCTTGCAGATTCGTCATCGCCGCATCGCGGAGATTCTGGAACCGCGCGCCTGGGAGTTGATGGAGGCCGTCCGCGACAGCCTGCGCGATGGTGGCGTGCTGGAGGCGCTCGGAGCAGGATGTGTCATCACCGGTGGCGGAGCCATGTTGCCCGGATTGCTTGAGGTCGCCGAAAGCATTCTGCACGTCCGATCACGCATCGGCCAGCCCGTGTCCATCTCCCGCATGCCGCTGGAGCTTGCGCACCCCGCCAACTCGGTGCTGATCGGTTTGATGCTCTACTCCAATCGAAAACGCAGGATGCGCTCGGCAGAGACAGCCAGCCTGCGCTCCCGGTTGCGCTCGCTCTTTGCGGCCAGCGCTTGAGATGCTTCAGAGAGGCAGCCGCTTTGTATCATGAAAGACAGAACATGGAAGACAAAGCACGGAAAGACCGGACATAAAAGACAGGCTAACAATGGGGGGCACAATGGATCAGACATTCGGCGATCATTCACCTCGAAACGAGGCTCAGGCCGCATCCTCGGCAGAGATGAGCATTCAGTTTCATGATGAAGTCCCGCGTGGCGCGCGCATCAAGGTCATCGGGGTAGGCGGCGGCGGCGGCAATGCCGTCAACCGCATGATCGACGCCCAGCTTGAGGGTGTCGAGTTCATTGCCGCCAACACCGACGTGCAGGCGCTGCGTCTCTCCAAAGCAAGCGTCAAGTTGCAGCTTGGTGTCCGGCTCACTGCCGGTCTTGGCGCGGGCGCCAATCCGGATATCGGTCGTCGCGCCGCGCTCGAAGATTCCGACAAGATTATCGAAGCGCTGGAAGGCGCGGACATGGTCTTCGTCACCGCCGGGCTGGGTGGTGGCACAGGAACCGGCGCAGCGCCGGTTATCGCCTCTCTGGCCAGCGAAATGGGCATTCTCACGGTTGCCGTCGTCACGCGCCCGTTTGCTTTTGAAGGCAAGCGCCGCCTGCAGCAGGCCGAACGCGGCATGATGGAGCTGCTCGAAAGCGTGGACACGATGATCGTGATCCCCAACGAAAAGCTGCTCGCCGTCGCGCGCGACGCGGGATTCTTTGAGAGCTTCCGCATCGCCGACGATGTGCTTCGTCAGGGAGTCCAGGGCATCTCCGACATCATCACCATCCCTGGCATCATCAATCGCGACTTTGCCGACGTCAAGACCACGATGGCCGGTATGGGCTACGCCGTCATGGGCACGGCCGTGCGCGCTGGTGCGGATCGCGCGGCGGAGGCGGCACGAGCTGCCATGGCCTCGCCGATGCTCGAGGACGGCGCGATCGACGGCGCTCGCGGCATCCTCATCAACATCACCGGTTCCAGCACACTCAAGCTTTCTGAGGTCAATGAAGCCTCCACGCTCATCCAGTCCGCCGCGCACGAGGACGCCAACATCATCTTCGGCGCTGTGCTCGACGAATCCATGGGCGACGAGGTCAAGATCA
>JAJZCP010000121.1 GCA_021846065.1 Acidobacteriota bacterium | reverse complement strand
ACCCAGAAGATCGACTTGTAGTTGGCCGCGCCCACGCGCAGGAAGACGCGCGTGCCTGGCTTGACGTTGTAGTCGAAATCCTTCTCGTACCACATCGGTCCTTCATAGAGAAAAAGCTCGGGGTCCTGCGTATTCCAGTCGCCGGGAACATGCAGCACAGGCGACTGCGCAAAGTCGTACTCGATCGGAGAAGTGTCACCCGGCTTAGCCTTCAGGTTCAGATACCACCCGCGCTTCGACTCGTGACCGTGAAAGTCGTACAGGCCCGCGTAATAGGGATCGGGAATCGAGTGCCAGTCGCCGTTAAGCGAAAAAGCGGGACGCTCATCGCCGCCCGTTAGTACGATCGGCTTTGAATTGGTGTCCACGGTGCCCGTGGGCGCGCTCTGTGCACTTCCATACGATCCAAAGACGACGCCCGCTGCGATCAGCGTTGCGGCGCCGAGCAGCCGGTTCCTGCGGAGAGACAAGGCAAATCGATTCATACACACCTTCACAAGCACACCTTCACAAGGATGGATTCGACGAACGAGCTGGAAGCCGCGGAAGATGCTCACAGCAGGCGCAACCATCCTACATGCCTATCGGGATGCAGGGCAAAGGCAAAGGGCTGGATTCAAGGAGAATCCAGCCCTGCCGCATGCTCGAAAAACGCTTACACTGCGGGTTACGATGCTGTTTCAGGCGGTGACGGTCTGTCGCTTCCAGGCATACAGCGGAAACTGGTTGGCCAGCTCCGTCACTTCGCCGTGAATGCGCGCGAGCGCCTGGTCGTCGCCACGCTGCTCGAGCGCCCGCGCAATCCACAGGGCAATCTGCCGCATCTCAGCCTCGCCCATGCCGCGCGTGGTCAACGCTGGTGTGCCAATGCGAATGCCCGACGGCTTGAGCGGCGGATTTGTATCGTAGGGAATTGCATTCTTGTTCACCGTGATTCCGGCCTTGCCCAGCGCCAGCTCCGCCTCTGAGCCGAGAATGCCTTTGGCAAAGACATCGACCAGCATCACATGATTATCCGTGCCGCCAGAGATGATGCGGAAGCCGGCCTGCTGCAAGGCAGACGCCAGGACGCGCGCGTTCGCCACCACGTGTTGCGCGTAATCGGCAAAAGTGGGCGCAAGCGCTTCTTTGAAGGCGACGGCCTTGGCTGCGACGATATGCACCAGCGGTCCACCCTGCTGGCCCGGAAAGACCGCGCGATCGATGGCAGCCGCCAGCTCCTGGCCGCAGAGAATCAGGCCCGAACGCGGCCCGCGCAGGGTCTTGTGCGTGGTCGTGGTCACGATCTGCGCATGTGGCACCGGTGAAGGATGCGCGCCGCCAGCCACCAGTCCGGCGATGTGCGCCATGTCGATGAGCAGCATCGCGCCCACCTTGTCGGCAATCTGGCGCATGCGGGCAAAGTCCCAGATGCGCGAATATGCGCTGGCGCCGCCGATGATCAGCCGAGGCTTTTCGCGCTCGGCGATGGCCTCCAACTCATCGTAGTCAATCACTTCGGTATCCTTGCGCACACCATAGAACGTGGGCCGAAACTGCTTGCCGCTGAAGCTGAGCTTGTGGCCGTGCGTCAGGTGGCCGCCGTGCGCCAGGTCCAGACCGAGAATCGTATCTCCGTGCTGCAAGACAGCCATATAGGCAGCAGCGTTGGCCTGGGAGCCGGAGTGCGGCTGCACGTTGGCGTGCTCCGCGCCAAAGAGCGCCTTGGCTCGGTCGCGCGCCAGATTTTCCACAATGTCGGTAAACTCGCAGCCGCCATAGTAGCGCTTGCCGGGATAGCCCTCGGCATACTTGTTGGTGAAGATGCTTCCGGCTGCTTCCAGCACCGCTTCAGAGACGAAGTTTTCGCTGGCAATCATCTCCAGCCCTTCGTGCTGGCGCAGGAGTTCGTGGTCAAGAGCAGCGGCGACGTCAGGGTCGGCCTGAGCCAGCGGCAAAGCAAAGGAGGCGGGTACGCGGTCGGTCATACCTGCATTTTATGCGCTTTTTGTCTCGCCGTGCAGCGCCAGTTCTCTATCGCTGGTGCCGGATTTCGGACGCCACTTGCCGGATTCTGACGCGAGAGCGCGGAAGGCGCGGTAGACAAACGACCCAAGAAACCACCCATCCATATACTGGAACGGAGTCTCGCCTGTGGTGTAATGGCCGCAGGGCAGCTCACGCCGCTCAAACTCGATGCCGTGCTCGTCAAACGAGTGAAGCACTTCCAGCGAATACTCCAGAGGAAAGGTCAGATCGTAGCGTGCGTAGATCAGCAGAACCTGCTTGGCAATACTTGCCGCAGCCGGTCCACGGCTGTGGCGAGCAAACTTTGCATAGTAGTGCATCGGGCTGATGCCGGCCCACAGATGGCGCAGGTCTTCCTGCGACAGGCCAGCGTCTTCCAGCCCCTGGCGAATGTGGCGCGTGCTCTGCCCCGTCCAGACCACATCGCCAAAAGCCGCCGAGACGTGATTGAAAGCATTCACCCGCAGGCGGGGATCATGCGCACTGGCCAGAAAGGCGTAGCAACTTCCCAGGCTGGTGCCCAACACGCCAAACTGCTCGTAGCCCTGCTGCTGGAGCCAGTCCAGGCAGCAGCGGATATCGATGACCGCCTGCTGCGCGGAAGCCAGGGTACGCCCGATATTCGCGCTGACGGCGTAGTCGGCGCGCTCCAGCTCCGCCGGACGGCGAATGTCGTGGAACGGCTTCGACAGCCGCAGTGCGGAGACACCAAAGCGGTTGAAGATGGTGCAGAGCGCATTGTGGCTGAGCGCGTCGGCGTTCCACTGCGGCATTACGATCATCGCCTGCCGCGGCCGACCGGGTTTTGGCTCAGCCGGAAACCAGCGCGCGTTCACCCGGTCATTGGCGGCATACGGCGTCTGAATGGGCGAGGTGAAGCGCAGAAACTGCGCCGACAACACTTTGCCCGCTGCCGCGTCCTGCTCCATGCGCTGTGCCCGGCGCAGCGTCTCCGGTCGAACGTTGGTTGGAAACAACTTCGGCGCGCGCTCTTCTAGGTGAAAATCCGTCGGCGTGCGATAGGCAAAAAACTGCTCGCTGTCGGCAAGAATCGCCTCATTCAGCGCCATCATCACGGCTTTTGCATCCTGCTGTGCCGTGGTGTCACTGGCGGCCAGCCGAACCTGCACGCGCTGCGCCTCGCCGCTCAGACCGATACGCTGCAAATACGGCATCAGCCAGTCAAATCCCCACTCCAGCGGGCGGACGATGCGGTTCTGATCGCGCGTCGTCAGCCGCGTCTCCCAGGAATACATCCAATGCGCATAAAGGCGTTTCAACATGAAACTTCAGTTTATCAGCGAGCAAATTGCCGGGGTTTCGCAGTTCAGGATTTGGCGATTCGCAATACGCGCGAAGAGATGGAGGTGAAAACCTCCCACGGAATCGTCTCCGCCCAGCACGCGTGATCCTGCGCCGTAACCGATGCTTGCCCCTGGCAGCCGAGCAGCACGACTTCATCGCCTGTGGCAAGGCGCTCTGCTGGAATCTCCGTCACGTCGAGGACGGCCTGGTCCATCGAGATGCGTCCGGCATAGGGCGCGATTTGCCCGGCGACCAGCGCGTGGCCGACGTTTGAGAGTCTGCGGGCTAGCCCATCGGCGTACCCTACGGCGATCAGCGCCAGGCGCATGCTGTGCGTGGCGCGGAAGCTTGCGTTGTAACCGACGGCCGCACCGGATTCAATCCAGCGCAGGCCGGTGATGCGCGTCGTCCAGCGCAGCACGGGACGCAATTGGCCAGAGATTGCGGCAATCGGCGCCGAAGGCTGCGCATCGAACTCCGGCGCAATGCCGTAGAGCGCGATGCCGGGCCGCAAAAGCAGCCGCAGTCCGTTTTCCGCAGCCATCGCCGACAGCCGCTCCCGCACGGAAGCATCGAGCAAAGCTGCCGAGTTGCCCACGCTGAGCCATTGTGGCCGGGCAGTGCCCGCTGACCACACGAAGCCGTGCATCGCACGCAGACACTCCGCCAGCACGGCCAACTGCTTTTCCGTCGCGGCGCGATCGCTTTCATCGGCGGCGTAGAGGTGCGTCATCACGCCGTCCAGGCGAAGCGCTGGAAACACCCGCAGTGCCTCCAGAAACGCTGACAGTTCGCCCGGCGCAACGCCTTGACGACTCATCCCGGTGTCGATTTCCAGATGCACAGGAACGCTTGTGCTGCCTGCTGCAAGCGCGCCGCGTGCCAGTTCCTCCAGTTGATCGCGCTGCCAAACCGAGCAGGTGAACCCATGCTTGGCCACGGCTTCGCCATCGCCGGGGAACGGACCACTGAGCACGAGAATGCGCGGCTGATCTTGCAGAAGGGAGCAGGCGCAGACAACCGAAAGCGCTTCATCGGTGGAGGTGACTGCGAGCCACTGCGCACCGGCGTTCACGGCTGCGGGAGCGCACAACTCCAGCGAATGCCCGTAGGCGTTGCCCTTCACAATCGCGGCAAGCGTCGCATCGCCCGCGGCACGCTGCAAGAGGCGCAGATTATGAGCCAATGCGGAGAGATCAATCTCCACCCGGCAGGGGCGTGTCGGCATGCGTGAGTCCACGTCTCATCTTAACCGCGCCGCTTCCCAGGACAGACGAGTCAGAGAATCGGCGCGTTCCAGGTTTCCAGTTGACGCTTGAACTCGGACATGAAGCGGCCGGCGTCAGCGCCGTCGATGATGCGGTGATCGAGGCCGAGGCAGAAGTGCTGAACGGAGCGAATCGCAATCGTATCGCTGCCTTCGTCGTCAGTGAGCACGACGGGCGCTTTCTTCATACCGCCGATGGCCAGAATTGCCGACTCCGGCTGGTTCAGGATAGGCATGCCGAACTCTTCACCAAAGAGGCCGGAGTTGGTGAGCGTGAAGGTTCCGCCGGCCACCTCCTCGGGCTTCAGTTTCTTGCTGCGTGCGCGTTCGGCCAGATCGGCAATGGCGCGCGCGAGGTCAGCGAACTGCATCTGGTCAGCACGGTGAATCACGGGAACAATCAGCCCCCAGTCCAGCGCAACGGCGATGCCCAGGTTCACGTTTCCGTGGTATTGAATAGCGTCACCATCGATGGCAGCGTTCAGGATGGGAAAGCGTCGGAGCGCGGCAATTGCAGCCGAAGCCACAAACGGCATGTAGGTCAGGCGCACGCCGTGACGCGCTTCAAAGGCGGCTTTCTCGCGTTCGCGCATGCGCACGATGCGCGTCATGTCGATGCGAAAAACCGTGTGCGCATGGGCGCTGGTGCGACGGCTTTCGATCATGCGTTCGGCAATCATCGCTCGCATGCGAGACATGGGTATGCGTTGCTCGACCAACTCCGGCTCGGCAGCAGCGGATGAATCACCGGGCGCGGCCAGAAAACGCAGCAGGTCGTCGCGCGTGATGCGCCCCGCGGAACCGGTGCCAGGCACACGCCGGAGATCGACTCCGTGCTCGCGAGCCATGCGGCGGACCAGCGGCGACGAACGCAGTCGCTCGTTCAGCACTT
>JAJZCP010000005.1 GCA_021846065.1 Acidobacteriota bacterium | reverse complement strand
CCGCGATTTCACCCGACAAACGAATATTTTCGGGGGCGATCCTATGCACCGAAGGACTCATCAGCGCACGCCGCCAATGAGACGGCGTTCCGGAGATATGGCTGACTCCGTCTGAACCAGCCCGAGCCAGAAAATCCGCAATTGACTCCTTTGCATCCGAGAGTACCAGCGAAGTTCCGGTAAGGATGGCACGAAGAAATATCTGTAGTCCACCGTAGCGGCGAATGTCGTAAAAGGTACTCCAGACAACCTTCCCTGCCGGAGCGCCAGGGCGCTCAATGGCAGCGGTCAGGCTAGATAGGGTATGGACGACGACTTTCGGCAATCCAAGCGTACCGGAGGTGAGAAGAATCCATTCTGTTCGATACTGCGCGCTTCGATCGCAACTCTGAGACATGATCGTATGGCCGCACGGCATCATATATCGAACACCGGAAATGTTGGGTCCGAAGTCGGTCCGATCGGACACAATAGCATCGACACTCGCCGACTTGATGACAAATGGGAGATATTCGAGCGGCAAATCGGGCGGATACAGAATCAGCCGGCGCGCGATGCCGTCCAGTTCCAATAGGACCAATGCGGCGGTGAACTGGTCCCTTGTCATGACGAGGACAGAACGCCCGCGGAGATCTTCACCCCGGCCATCGATGGCGGATCCCGCCATCATCTGGCCCAGAGCCACGCGCGATTTCGCGCCAATCACAAAGCGATCGGACAGATCGCTTTTGGCGCTGAGCGCGTTCCAAAGAGAGGCGTGGCTACTTTTCGGCATGCTCATATAACCCGACAAACTCACCAAAGGTCACTGGAAAAAGAACATCTTCGGAGGCGCTGAATGGATCGACTTCCAGCAAATCCTCCAGGCGTGCTACCACGACTGCAAAGCACAGCGAATCGAGCCCCGAATCCAGAAGCTCCAGATCGTCGGTTAACGGTGCCAATGCCTTATCGTGTTCACGGGCAACCTGAGCGAATTGCGCTACGATCTCGGATCGAACAGTCATGTGCGTTGATTTCAACTTTCTACGGGATATCTACTTCTGCAGATTGCTGGGGTTTCTGACACTTATTTTGTAACGACGACGGGATCCTGATGCAATGCGTCCGCATCCGAATCTTTCCGTCCTGTGAGTGGAAAAGTGGCGCTCAGCCATTCCTCGGTATGTTGGCGTACTGCCGCCCGGCCTGGCCGGTTTGCAAACGAGTGATGGGCGCCATCCGCCACTTGTACCGAAACCTGACCCTTGCGTCCTGCCAACTCTACAACATGCTGGATGTAATCGAATTCACCGATCCGCGATCTCGTGCCGGCACTCTTACGGCCCGACGCCTTCAGGATCAGGATCGGCAGGCCTATCGATGCCAGCTTCTTCCAGCAGCGAAGGAGAGGGAAATTCGCATTCGCCGGAGGCCTGTTTCCGCGAATCGACAAACAAAGCTCTTTCGAACGATCGTAGATTGGAGTCAAAAGTCCGTCGAGATGGCACCGCAAAACCCATGTATGCAACTGTCGCCGAAACTTCCAGAGCTTGGTTGCCGGCAAGTAAAAAAGAGGATCCATCAGGATCAAGCCCCTACACTCTTTGCTGTCGGCTGCCGCATAGATGGCGGAAACTGTCCCTGCGCAATGTCCCACGATGACAATGCCACTCAGATTGAAGCGCGCTACGAGTTCGTCTATCGCGACGGAAACTATTGAGGCATACCGCCCTGCGTTAATAAATTCTAGCGACTCGGTTGGAGGATCTCCGTCGGAATCCCCGAATCCAGGCAGATCCAGTCGAATCGACGGATAACCGCGCTCCGCAAACGCGTCTGCCCAATACACTGCCGAATCTCCATTTGCGGCTCTCGTCGCAGACAGGCCGGTTAGAAACAACAACCCAACGCGATCTCGATCGGTCGAGCTCTCGCGTGCAATGGAGGTTTCATCGCAAGCCTTGTGATAAGTCCCTCGAATGATGCCATCGGGCCTCTCCAGCACAACTAACTCGCGCGTCTCAATGGTTTCCTTCATTGCGCCCTTTCGATGGGTAGTGCGAACGTCCCAGCGACCCAGTTGAAAGTGTCTGAGTATAGCGAGCTAAGGTCTTTCACTTCCCCGTACCTCAGGTACGGCATCGTCAGACAAACCGCATCCTTGCCAAATCTCACGCACTTGACGGGTTTCTTGTATGCTTCGCCAGCTAGGCTTCCATCTGCCATGTCCGCAGGCAGGTCGAAATGAAAAGAATCGCGCCAGAGACGCCCCGACCATCGATATCCTTGCACTTCGATCGAAGAACCTTGCTCCAGTTCCCTGATGTATGCAGAGACAGATTTCCGGTTCTCGGGCGACTCGTAGAGTTGTTCCAGCCCCGACCAGCGCAGTAGGGTCGAGCGCAGCACCTGGTTTGCGTTCACAGGCGGAGACCAAAGCAGCAAAGCGTCCCCCATGCCTTCCTGAAAGCACTTGCCAGCGAGAATCGCGCCAAGTTCGAGTCCATGCAGCAGGAGCGGCAGACGTGGAGACCGACCCAGTATCCATTCGGCAAGAAGATGGACATCTTGGCTCCAGTCCTCAAAACTCATTTCTTCAAAAATGCCCGTACTCTCACCGGTGCCACGATAGTCGAAGCGAAGGACTTCAATCCGCCTCGCCGCCAGGTAGCGGGCCCAGCGGACCCAAGAGTGATAGGAGAAATGCCTCTCCGACGCAAGTGCGCCAACCAGCAGGACCCGAGCCACCGGGTCCGTCACTGGATGCAGCACAGTGTAGACGTGCGCACCCGGAACCGCGAAGTATCTGGCCCGTTCCGGCAATCCATGTTTTGATGGACACTGCGTCTGCACTTGCGATTTCTCCTCTCAAAAATCAGGCCTTGACGGCTTCTGGATGTCCAAAAACGATTGTCTGGATCAATGTACGAAGAAGATACACGCCCTCAAAAATATCCTGCTCCGGATCAGGCTGGTTGACGGCCATCTCCGCCGCGAGTGCGCGGAAAAGCCCCTCGGTGTGTTCAATGTCGCACACCCCATGCACATCCGTGTACTCCAACTCAGTCGAGCCCTCAGCTTTGGCCAGGTCCGCCAGATACCTCATAAACCTCTGAATGAATCCTTCGAAGAAGGCCATCGTTAGGACCGACTGCACGCCCAAGAGTCGCCCCATAAATAGGCGAACATTGGTCAAGTCTTCGTGAACCGCAAGCGCGTCCGTGTCTGTAGGAAAAGCCTGCGCTGCAAGCGCAAACCTCCGCATCATCGCCGGATGCGCATCGCGCACTTCCTCGTGCAGATTTTCCAGCAGGATGGGGCGCGCGTCTTCGGAGTGAACGGAGAGAAGGGTGGCGGTCATCCAATAGATAAAATTTCCTTCCAGGACGGCGGTATACCTGGCAATGATTCCCCGCCGTTCTGCGCTGGTCAAACCGTTCGGGTCAGGCAACGAACCGATGAATCCGTCGATCATGCTGTTGATGTTCCGTCTGATTGAGCCGTCGACTACGTGATTCTCCAGCTGTTGGGTTGTGAGTAACGATGCGTTCATGGTTTACCCTTTCGCTCGGTTTGGAATTTTACAAACGATTGAAACACGGCAGATTGCTGGATCGCGTCAGACGTCGGCTTCCATTGCACGTTGCTGACCATCCTTTGAATTTGGCCCGTGAACTTCGCATGTACGTCTCCTAACCCGGCGGCGGAATCGCCAATCGGCCGGTTCATGCACAACGTGATATTGGGTGGACTCTCTCGGCTCCGTTGGATTGCCCGGCCATGAATACTGTCGCCACATCCCGTGCGGCGACAAGTTCCACATCCGAAGCATCGATTTCTACTGCCACTGACTGCGCGAGCATGTTCACAGAAACAACCAGACGGTACAAATTCTTGTTGCGAAGCAGAATCCCTTCGATGCCCTCCAGGCAGCCGCGTGTCACTCGTACCCGCTCGCCGCACTTCAGGAACTGGTGCGGTTCTACCCGAGTAGGCTTCGCAACGATGTTCCGAATCGCCTGGATCTCTGTTTCCGGAATGAGTGCCACACGCTTCCCGCTGGTTAGAATCATGTGAACCCCGGGAGTCGTCACCGCCTCCAGTCGTCGATCGAATCTTCCCCGGACGAACACATAGCAAGGAAATAGCGGCAGAGAAAGCGTCTTGCTTCGGTCTTTCCAGCGCCGCGTGGATTCATAGAGCGGCAGAAATACCTCGAAGCCTTTTGCCGACAGCATCTCTGTCACCGACTTCTCGTGTTGGTGACGGGTATAGAGCACCCACCAGCCCGGATCTTCACCGACTCCAAGGTCGACATTCTGTGAACTCAGCATCCCGCTTTGCCTTTCCTTACGATGGGCAGTCGCGCTTCTCGGTAGTCGAGAGACATAGCTTCGCTCTGTGGGTTACATCCCTCGTTTTCTCCTATGGCTCAGACTTCGAGCGCTGTTACCATAACCTCAGGGCTGCAGCACACTTTCGACTTACACAATACCGAGCAATCGTCCGGCCATTTCCACGACGTCTACCGTCGTCTTGCAGGCAATTGCTCAACACAGTTCATCTTTTCTGGTACCGTCGGCGCATGATTCTTCGTCGCATCCAGTTGATTCTTTCCGGCGCTCGTCAAACCCGTTTCCCGATTCGAGCGATCCGCATTCTCTCGCTAAGATAGCCGCACCCGCGTTGGCCCAGATGAGCAACGTGGATCTTTCCCTTGCTCCGACCCATTCGCCACCTCTTGGAAAAGGAATCTCGTGCTTTCTCAGCCCAATCCTTCTTTCGCCGTCTCACGTACTTCAAGAACCGGTACGTCTCGAATCCAGCGACTCTCAAAGTTCCCAGAATCGACGGCCGCAACATCGTGACATTCGCCACCTCGACCGCCTGAGTCGCAAACTCTCGCTTGTATTCATCCTCTCCTTCGCCAAAGTTTAGCTTTCCTGGATGATTGTGTTGTATCAAGTCCTCAATGGTCAGCAACAGAATGACCGTACCTGGGGAAAACTTCGCCATCGATTGGTCGTAGCCGGTAGAGCTGCCGTAATAGTATCCGCCCCCTTGGAATCCGAGCTTATAGGCACAGGGCTGCGGGCCACACCACAGGAGATACGAACGGAGGAGTCCGCGTTTCGCCAGATCAGTAAGATGTGCTTTCCATGCGGGTGTTTCTTTGATCAGGTAATCCGCCTTCGCCGCCTGCCAGGAGGCCTGCGCGACCTGGCCCCCAGCTCGTAGAAACTCCGGCACGTCCTCCGGCGCGCTGATCCGCTGAAGTCGAAGTTCTCCCTTCTCTCGCAACCGCGCGCATTCCGGGGACGCGGTGCATGCCGAGCAACGCCAGAGTCTGTGCTCCCCCTGCTCCCGCAGCAACTTCACGCGGCGTTTCAAGTTCCCCCGGTGCTTCGAATCGAACCTCGCCGCCAGGTATTCATCGAATGATTGCGGCAGATCCACGATGTACATCTTGAGTTGGTCGTGGACGTGAACAAGGCCAGCCTGCGACGATTGCACTGCCTTCCAACACAGACTTTCCGTAGACAACAGGCGGAAATGAATGGCGTCCACATCGTCGAATGTTTGGAAGATCGTCTCGAACAGCGACTCATACGCCTCTTCCTGCATCAGGCCTTCTCCCCCAAGAAGCTGTGCGGTCCTGAACCGCGTGCGCCAAAGCTTGAGATCAAATTCCTGTTTCCCCAGCAATAAGGGAACGATGGCTGTGATCGTCCCATCGTTTTCGACGACGGCAATTCGTAACTCCTCGCGTTTTGTCTTGTGCTTGTTCTCAAACCATTCCGGAGATTGAAACAGCGCGCTGGGATTCGCGCTGGCAGCCATCAATCGCCGCCACGCCTCCTGCACCCGCGGGGCATTCCATTCGCGCTCTGTCGAAATGAATCGGACAGTTGGCTTCGCTCGGTCGGACTCGCCATTGACCACCTGAAGGCGGCCCCCAGTTTCAGAGATGGCCACAGCATTTTGCAGGCGTTCGCTCATGTCGCCTTCCTTGAGAAAAGAAGTCTTTTCGCCGCCGAAACGCCTCGGTTTCGTCTCATCTCTCCCAGAAACCGATAGAACCAGAATCCAGCGACCCTCAGACCGCCCATGATCGACCGCCGCAGTATCGTGACATTCCTCACTTCTGCCGCCTCGGTCGCAAACCTTCGCTTGTATTCGTTCTCTCCGCCGCCAAAGTTGAATTTCTCCGGACGGTCGTGCTGCATCAGGTCCTCCAGTAGCAACAGCAACATGACCGTTCCGGGGGAAAACTTCGCCATGGATTGGTCGTAGCCGATCGAGTAGGCCTGATAGCACCCTCCACCTTGAAACCCCAGCGCATACGCGCATGGCGCCGGGCCGCACCACAAGAGATAGGAACGAAGGAGTCCCTGGGTTGCCAAGTCGCTCAGATGCGCGTTCCATTCCGGCGTTTCCTTGACCAACCATTCCGCCTCCCTTGCTTGCCAGGAAGCCTGCGCGACCTGGCCCCCTGCGTGGAGAAACTCCGGTATGTCCTCCGGTGCGCTGATCCGTTGCAGTCGAAGTTCTCCCTTCTCCCGCAACCGCGCGCATTCCGGGGCCGCGGTACATGCCGAGCAACGCCAGAGTCTGTGCTCCCCCTGCTCCCGCAGCAACTTCACGCGGTGTTTCAAATTCCTGCGATGGGACGAGTCGAACCGTGCCGAGAGGTATGCATCGAGGGTTGGCGGCAGATTCACGAGGTACATCTTTAGCCGGTCGTGGACTTGAACAAACCCCGCCCGCGACGATTGCACGGCCTTCCAGCAAGGACTTTCCGTGGACAATAGCCGGAAGTGAATGCCTGCCACATCGAAGGTCCGAAAAATCGCCTTGAACAGTAGCTCATACCCCTCCTGTCGCTGCGTCAAGCCTTCTCCGCCGAGAAGCTGCGCGGTCCGAAATCGCATCCGGTAAAATTTTAGATAAAATTCCTGTTGCCCCAGCAGGAAGGGTGCAATGGCGATGATCTTGGCGTCGTTTTCCACCACCGCGACTCGTAGTTCCTCCCCTTTTGTCTTGCGCTTGTTCTCGTACCACTCCGGCGTCGAGAAAAGCGCGTTGGGATTAGTCGTTTCTGTCAGCAACTGGTGCCATGCTTGCTGCACCAACGGCGCATTCCATTCCCGCTCTGTCTCAAGAAACCGGATCGTCGTGGTCACCGTCGGCTTCGATTTGGCATTCTTCGCCGAAGCGGCACCCGCAAGTCCGCGAACGGTACCTTCATGGCGCACAGGATCGCTCATCGGCAGCCCTCCTCGCTAGCGGTGCCGAGGATCTGAGCTTCCGATACATGCAATCTCGAGCGCCCCGCCAATGCTGCGGAGGGTAGGCCTAGACGCCCAGGCTGCGTCGCCAACACCTCACCCATCAATCGCCCCCGTCTCAGGACGCGATGGAACCAAACTTCGCAAATACACGCTATCAAGGCAATTAAGGTAACGAGATTCATCGGTTGCCAGGCTTTCAATTAACGGCTACCCGTTGGTAGGTTGCACGTAGGATGCCAAGCAAGGGCACTCGGAAGATGTTTGTGAGTATCCTGAAACGACGGGGCAGGTTGAACGAATGAGTCGACAAAACTGGATGATTGCCGCCGTTTCAGCTAAAAGAGTTCCCATTCCGATAACGAGTGTGAAAAGTTTTTCCTATTCGCCCTTCATCAGGGCAAAACCGTCGCCGGAACGGAAAATCAGCACGATATCGTCAAAACGGCAACCGCCTCCCGGTCGCCTGATTGGGCAGCGCGGAAGGCAGTTGCTGTACGTTGCGGGTGCAACACGTCGATCTTTCTGTCAATACTTGCGTTACTAACAGCGAATAATCTTCTTCTGCAGCTCAGCGTCCACGATACGACGAGTCGCATTGCGCGTATCGACCACCAATTGCGCCTCCCGTGCAATCTGCTCGTAGTCGTAATCGGAGTGGTCGGTAGCGATCAGTACGCAATCGTAGTCCCGAATCGTATCCAGGGGAACAGAGGTCATGTTGAGAGCATAATGGCGCCCATGACCCACCGTGGGAAAGTAAGGGTCGTTGTACTCGACCAGCGCGCCGCGGCGGCGCAGTTGTTCGATCAATGTCAACGACGGCGACTCGCGCAGATCGTCGATGTCCTTCTTGTACGACAGCCCCAGAACCAGAATGCGGCTGCCCTTCAGCGGCTTGCTGCGATCGTTCAACGCGGCCATCACTGACTCAACCACATGGTAGGGCATGGAAGTATTCACTTCGCCCGCCAGTTCAATGAAGCGAGTGCTGAAGTCCAGTTCTTTCGCCTTCCACGAAAGATAGAAAGGATCGATGGGAATGCAGTGTCCGCCCAGGCCGGGGCCGGGATAAAACGGCTGGAATCCAAACGGCTTGGTGGCGGCGGCATCGATAATCTCCCAGATATCCAGCCCCATCCGCAGGCACAGCAGTTTCAGTTCGTTCACCAGGGCGATATTCACGCACCGGTAGATGTTTTCCAGCAGCTTCGTCATCTCCGCCGCTGCCGGGCTCGATACGCGAATGATGCGATGGAAGATGCTGCCGTAAAACGCCGCCGCCAGGTCCCCCGACTCCTTCGTCGATGCCCCGACGACCTTGGGGATGTCGCTGCGTTCCACGGTCACGTTGCCCGGGTCCTCGCGCTCGGGAGAATAGGCCACATAGAAACACTTTGCCGGATCCAGGCCCTCCCGGTAGCAGCGGAGTCCCTCTGGATTGTTCGCTTCCAGCAGCGGGATCAGGACCTCTTCCGTTGTGCCCGGATATGTCGTGCTTTCCAGAATGACCAGTTGCCCGGCGCGAAGATGGGGAGATAGCGAGCGGGCGGTATCTTCGATAAAGCGAAGATCCGGCCCCTGATGCTCATCGAGCGGCGTGGGCACGCAAATGATGATTGCCTGCATCTTGCTGACATCCGCGTATTCGGCGCTTGCTTTAAATCCCGACTCGCGTAACTGCGCAATCTCTTCCGGCAGAATGCGCTGGATATACGAAGAACCCGCGTTCAGCTTGTTCACCTTGCTGCGGTCCACATCGAATCCGGTGACCGGAAAACCGGCGCGGGCGAACAGCATCGCCAGCGGCAAGCCAACGTATCCCAGCCCGACCACGCCGACCTGGCCCGAGCGATCCTGGATGGTCCGCATCGGCGAATCCGTACTGGACTCGGCAGTCGCCGCGCCTGTCTCCGCCGTGGCCGTGCCCACAGATCCAATGGTTCGGGATGCAGTCGCATCCTTCGTTTTGTCGTAATGTTCCATGCCGGTCGTTTCTCCTTCAATCGTCCTGCGGTTAACTTCCCTTTGCTTGTAGCAAGTCGCCGTAAATCTCTTCCATTCGCTGCTCGGCACGCGCCAGACTGAAGCATTCCACGCGCCGTCGTGCCGCATGGCCCATTTGCTGCCGCAACGTCGGCGCTTGCAGGCGAAGAATCGCTTCTGCCAACGCTGCCGGATCGTCGGGCGGCACTAGAATTCCGGTATCCTCCAATGCCTCGCGATTGCCGCCTACATCCGTCGCCACCGACGGCAGTCCGCTGGCCATATACTCCAGCAGCGAGTTGGAAAATCCCTCCGCCAGAGAGCTAAGCACGCCAATGTCCATTGCCGCCAGGTAGGGCAAAACATCCGCCTGAGGGCCGGCCAGATGGATTCGATCCTCGATCCCGTACCGTCGAATCCGTTCCACTACCTGAGCATATTCCTGGCCGTCTCCGACCACCACAAATCGCATCCGCGGGTCAGTGGCCAGCACGATGCGGGCCGCGTCCACAAATTGCGGAATTCCCTTCACCTCCCGCATGCAGGAGATATTGCCAACAAGGATTTCATCCTCGGCGATTCCCAGCATTCGTCGGGCTTGATCCCGCAGTCGATCCAATTTAGAGAACTTTGCCAGATCGATGCCGTTGTACGCAACGTGCAATTTCCGCTGCGGCACACGCTCTGTCGCTGCCGTCATTTCCGCCACGACCAGACTGTTTGCCACCACGCAATCGGTGAACAAATTCGCCAGTTTCTGAAATAGATCGATCACAGGTTTCATCCACTTCGTGCGGCCGTGCCATTGGTTCAAATTGCGGCGTGAACCGATTACCACCCGCACGCCAGCCAGGCGTGCCAGCCACGGCCCAACCGTGTTGCACTCGACAAAAAACGTCTGTACCAGGCTAATCCGTTCCTGCCGCATCCAGCGAACGAGTCTCAGACATCCGAGCCATCCGGAAGGACGCAGCATACTGCCGACCCGAGCAAAGTACATCGGACACCCGGCTTGTCCTTCGCTCAGCCATTCCGTTCCGCGGAGAACGGCCAGCCGTGGCTCATAGCCCAGCCTCTGCGCCAACTCGATCAGTTGCAGCACCTGCCGCTCGGTTCCGCCTTCAGCGATGCCGCCGATTTCGTCGATCAGAAAGAGAATGCGCGGTTTCCATACCATTTCCTCGGCCACCGCTTCATCCTCGTCCAAAAATTGCATCTTCGCCAAGCCTTGATTTCCCAAATTTCCTCCAACCGGAATGCAACTACCTAAATCGGATCCGCAATCGTCAAATGCCCTCAGCATCGATCGTTGCCGACTGCGAGGAAGCCGGACTCCGCTGCCCTCAGATTGTGGGATATCCCGAGTCAGCACAGGCACCCTGTGATATCCGATTCGTTTCTACAATTCGTCCCAAGAGATCCGGGGCAGCCTTTCAGCACCGCCCCAGAACCGGTTGTAGTGGCATCCAAACGCACGCTGGGCCGATCCCTCATCGTCCCAGCGTGGCCTCTACCATTCGCGACGAACGCTTTGAACGATCATGCAGGCAAATAACACAAGACCCGCAGCCGCGGACGGAAGTAACATCAGTTGTAATAGTGTCACGTAAGTGTCCCTTCTATCTGCAAACTCCTCCTGAAAAGCGCAGCAATGCGAACCCTAGAACAGGCCAACGATTCTTTAGCCCCACGTCGATCCCAGCCACGGGCGGACCGTGTCGAGATGAACCGGGGCCACATCCTTGCCGACGCGCTCTGAGACACTGCGGCGCCAACTGTGGTGCACCCTCAACTAATGCAATTCCGTGGCCGTTTCACGAATCGCCCGGCGGATCTTGTCTTACCTTCCTCGGAGATTGCCCGGAATCGCACGCAGGCAAACCATATACAGGCAGGGACCGGTGCGCTGAAACCCGCTCAGCAGGCGACGCGTGTGGGTTCGCACTCGCCTCCTCGGGGAATGTAAGACCGGTCCAGCCTATCGACGCCGCATCATGTGCAGCAGATTGCACATTGCTCAACTTGTTTTCCGTCCTGCCTGCGGCCACCGGCCACATCCGCGAGGGTTACCAGCGCGAGTTACTCGTATTCACGATTGGCCCTCCACATGCTTATTCCCAGGAGGAGACCGATGGCTCTCTCCTTGGTTTCTCCAAACCCGAAAGAAGCTATGCAAGGAAAAATGAAGGCCATCAGCGCACTATGGGAATGGACGGGGATGATCGGCTTGGCGCGTCGCGCGATTGCAGTCGGCAGCGGACTGGTTCTCGCGCTCCATCGCGTACTCCCATGCGACGAGCAAAATCTTTGCTATAACCCCCATCTTGTCCTGAGCGAACCGGCGTTTGTGTCCCTGCTGCAGCTCTTGCGGCAGGAGTATGAAGTCGTCCACCTCCAGGATTTACTGGACAATCCCGCGGGAAACTTTGGCCATCCCAAGGTTGCCATCACCTTTGACGATGGCTGGGAAGATAACTACCGCATCGCCTTTCCTCACCTGCTCGCCTACCAGTTGCCGGCCACGATCTTCGCCAGCACGGGACTTCTGGATACGCCGCAATTGCTGCCGGAAGAACGTTTTGCCCGCCTGTGGACCCAGTGCGCGTCCCAATCCACGCTGGAAGAACTGGTGGTCGACCTGCATCACTGGGGCATGGGGAAAAATAAGAACCGGCGCCTCCATCCCGGGCAACAATATTGGTCGGATGAATTGAAGCGGATGCCCTTGAACGCTCGCCTTCTTCTGCTCGATCATCTGGAGCAGCGGTATCAAATTCCGCTTCTCAAGTCGCAGCGGTTTTTGACGTGGGAACAGGTCCGCATCATGACCGGGACCGGTCTGATTCGCCTGGCTTCGCACACCAGCCGCCACGCCACTCTCTCTTCAGAAACAGATCGTGACATCCGCCAGGAACTGGAAGACTCCCGTACCGCTCTGTGGCAGCATACCGGCGCGGTTTCTGATATCCTGGCGTACCCTAACGGCATGTATAACCGCAGAGTTCAGGACATCGTGCGCTCCATGGGCTTCAAAGCGGCGCTCGCAACCTGCCCCGGCTTCGTGACACGACGCACCAACCCGTTCGCGATTCCCCGCATTCCCGTGGATAACACGACTGTCACCCATGCTGGCGCGCAGCTCTCGACCAGTCGCGCCTCCGTGTATTTCCTTACCTCCGGGCTCCGCTCCGCTGTCTCGTTCTAATCGATCCTAGTTTTTTTGGAGCCGTCAGCCGCCGGCCAGCGGAATGGTCGAGGCGTTCGAGATGCGCAGCGTAGGACGCGTCATGCCAATCATCTCGGCCCACATACCTGCGCCGAGACCAAGATAGATGCAGCCATACGCGAACGGACCCAGTACGGCATGTTTCCATCCATGTCGCCGTCCCAGGTTGAGTGACGCCGCCACAATAATCAGCAGGAACATCGCCACCGGAACCGCCGGAATCGCCAACATCCAGTTTTCCCATGCGATGGCAAGGACCGACGAGAGTATCCCAGCGGCCAGTATCGCCAACAAGACCGCTGGCGCCCATTGTGAGCGCGAAGCGGACTGCGGATGCTTGCGCGCCAGGCGAACACGGCCCACGCCATACCGCATCATCTGCCGAAAAAGTCCCGGAAAACTGCTGCGCGGCTCGTAATACACGCTCAGCCTGGGATCGGTGTACGCCTTGTGACCCGCCGCGGCGACGCGGGTGTTGAACTCCACATCTTCGCAGGCGTCGAAAGTTTCGTCATACCCGCCCAGCTCTTCAAAGATGGCCCGGCGATAGGTCGCGCCGGAACTCGCGGGATCGACAAAGCCCGCGTGGGTCATGTCATAGATGAGAGAATCGCGCCCATGGCCCAGAGTCGACGCGCGCGCATCGGCGATGATTCTGCCCACGCCTTGCGGAGCAAAAGCGATCAGCGGCTGAGGACGACACAAGCAGTCCGCCCCGGTCTCCTCCAATAAGAGAATAGTGTCCGCCAGCAGACGCGGAGATGGAATTTCACAATGTCCGTCGATAAAGAGAATGATTTCTCCGGTCGCGGCCGCTACACCCGCGTTGCGTCCGGCGCCGGAACGCATGCCAGGATTATCCACCACTCGGATGGCAACCGCCGCATCTCTCGCCTTGGACTCCACCGCCTCGCGCGTTCCGTCGTTCGAACGTCCGTCGGCGACCAGAATCTCATAGTGATCGACGGGATACTCCTGCTGCACCAGTTGATCCAGCAGCCGTCCAATGCTGCGAACTTCATTGCGCACCGGCAGGATCACGGAAATCTTAGGCAACGACATTCGCCGGTTCCTCCAGCTCGATCGAAAAGGCGTCCCCTAACATCGCTCTGTAGAGCATTTCCAACAGCGCCCGCTGACGCTGGGGAGAGAAATCCTCCTTCACGCGATACTTGGCTTCCGACGCCAGACGGTTGCGCAAAGCTCCGGAACGCACCATCTTTTTCATCGCTTCCGCCATGGGAATCGCTGCGCTCGGTTCTACCAGCAGGCCAGTCTGGCCGTCCTGAATCACGTCGGGAATGCCTCCCACGTTGGTCGCGATCACCGGAACCCCCAGAAACATCGCTTCCAGAACCGAGTTGGGCGTCCCATCCGTCAACGACGGCTGCACCAGGCAATCCATGACCTTCATCCACGCCGCGGCTCTACGCTGAAAACCGGCAAAACAGACTCGTTGCTCGATTCCCAGTCGCCGCGCCTGTGCGCGCAGCGCCGTCTCTTCACGGCCTTCGCCCAACAGCACCAGTTCCATCGCCTGGCCGGGCAGCATCCGGTGCAACAGCGCAAACGCGTCCAGCAGATAGCGATGTCCCTTTTCGCGGCTAAACCGTCCGGCGGCGCCAAAAACAAAGGAGCGGCCCGAAAATCCCAGTTCCTCACGATTGGGCGTCGGCTCTTGCAGCAAACCTGTCTCTCTGGGGGCGAGCACCGCGTTCTGAATCACCAGTGGCGAACGGCGCCCGCGGCGCATCCGGCCCAACTCGCGAGCTTGTGCCGGAGAAATGCAGACCACCCAGGGACAACGAGTCAGCAGACTGCGCTCCAGACGCTCATACAAAGTCACCTGCCACGTCTCCTCCGTGAAATCCCGCACAAAGGGAACCCATGGAATGTCGGCATGCTTGGCCGAGAAGTGACCCACTACGGTCGCCTTGTATCCATGCGTACACAGCAGATCGATCTGTCCGCTGCGCAGGTATTGCGCCAGATCGTCGACCAGGCCGGGGCGGATTCCGCCTGGAACGGAGACCGTCTCGATGCCATAGCGACTGGCGTATGTCAAAAGTTCCGGCGGCTCCCCATCGTCTTGAAAGCTTCCTAGGACTACTTCATAGCCCGAATCTCGTGTATCGCGGGCGTGATACAGTAGCTGCTTCTCCTGACCACCGACAGAATCACTCGCGATCAAATGTAGTATGCGTGACAAATCGTTCTCCTTTGTTGCCCTCGCGGCACTACCATCTGCGCCCCAGGGAAGCGGCGGAATCAGCGAGACCCACGCCCGCACAGGACAATCTTTACGGTTTTGAAAAGTATCAACAGGTCAAACAGCAGGGAAGCATTCTTGACGTAAAACAAGTCGTATTCCAGCTTGGTGCGCGATTCCTCTACATTCGACCCATAGTCCGCGCATACTTGCGCCCAGCCGGTAATCCCCGGTGGGATGCAGTGCCGTAGGTCGTAGTAGGTAATTTTCTCTTCGAGCATCCGCACGAAATGCGGCCTCTCCGGGCGCGGGCCAACCAGGCACATCTCGCCGCGCAGCACGTTGATCACCTGCGGCAGTTCGTCCAGACGCAGCTTACGGAGTACAACCCCAACCCGCGTCACCCGCGAATCCTTGGTGGTAGCCCAGACCGGTCCCGAGGCGCTCTCCGCATCCTGACGCATGGAGCGGAATTTGATCACGCGAAACGTGCGCCCGCCCGCGCCAACGCGTTCCTGCGTATAGAAGACTGGCCCTTCGGATTCCAGCTTCACGGCAATCGCGATCAACATTCCGATAGGCGCTAACAAAACAGTCAATATCGCAGCCGCTACAAAACTGGCGGCTCGATGGAACGAGCGCTTCATGGGAGTAGGAACCAGAGCGGCTCCGAACGCCAGCCCATTCGACCGGACCGACTCGACAGGAACACGGCCGGTCACCGATTCGTACAACTCCCCCGCGTCCTGCACCCGAATCCCAATGCGTCGCAATGCAAGCAAGTCGGCCACCGACACCGTGGATACACCAATCTCGGAGCTGATCACGATCCGATCCGGACGGAACGAACGGGTCAGGTCGCGCAGCCGGTCCACATTCCCCACCACGGCAAATCGAAAATCCTGCGGCAGCGGACGACTTTGGTCGAGCACAACTCCCGCCAGCTTCAACGGCAGGCCGCATTTCCCTGCCAGTTGTTCGGCCAGCAACTGCACCGTCACCCCGGAGCCAACCAGCAGCACCCGTTCGCCGCTGCTCATTCTGCGTTGCCACCAGTCGGAGACCCGGCGCTGCAGATACAACACAATCAGAATCAATGCCAGTGCAGGCTCGATGAAATGATCGTGCGTCAGGCGATTGCGCGCCAACAGCCAGACCAGCGGCGTCAGCAGCAGTGCGCTCAATCCCAGCCCGCGCAGGCCTGACACCAAAACCGTTTGCTTGCTGCGCAGCGTTGCATTCTCGTAGAGATCGGAAAAATAAAACGACCATATCCCGACTATGGCAACCAGCAGGACTACGACATAGAGCTGCACGTCGGCCAGCGTGTCCGCGGGAGCCAGCGGTCGAAACAACAAAAAGCATCCCGTCGCCAGCAGCAGGGCGTCGGCTACCATCAAGAGCAATTTGCTGGACGGCACATACAGGTTGAACATGCGAAACATGTCAGCTCTCCTTGCGCTTCGATCGGTATCCGTAGCCGTACCCGGAATTGCGATAGTAATCTTCGCTCTTCAGGTGTTGAATGCGATTCACCACGCAACCCGCCACCTTATCCTGCAGCATGGTCAGTGCCTCCCGCGCGCTGCGAATCGGCGTATTGTCGGCATTCAGAACAAAGAGCGCGCAGTCCACCAGCGGCACCAGGGAGTGGGTATCGGCCACGACCAGCATCGGCGCCGAGTCCAGAATCATCACGTCGTACTCGGCTTTCATCTCCTTCAGCAGCTTCTCCAATCGGCTGCTTTGCAGCAGCAGGTCCGGCTCCTCCAGTGGATCGAAGCCGAACAGCACGTCCAATCTACGATTGACCTGGTAGATGGCACGCTGCCACGGCGTCTCCCCTGTCAGCCAGGAGGTCAAAGTACGCCGGTCCGGCTCCACGCCGAAGATTGTGTGCAAGCAGGGCCGCCGCAGATCGAAGTCGATCAGCAGCACGCGCAGTCCCTCGACACCGCTCAGCGACCCAGCCAGATTGGCCGCCACCGTAGTCTTCCCTTCGCCGGACAGCGTGCTCGTAATCAGCATGGTGCGCAGTTGAAAATCTTTGCTCAGAGCCTTCACCCTGGTTCGCAGCAGACGGAACTGTTCCGCCATCACCTGCTGCTTCGGATTGAGAGCTGCCTCTGCGGGCGCCAGCGTGACCAGCGACTGGCTAACCTTGGCGAGATCCACGCGCTGTGCCGCCAACTCCTGGTCGCCGATCGGACGCGGATACAGAACAGCGGGTTCAGACGTGGACTTGATTTTCGGTTCGATTGGCTTCACTGCGGCACCTTCCTGCTGAATATTCGTCGTTCTCATCGGTAGTTCTCCCTGATCTCGCTTCCCTGTCTGATGTAGCTGCTAGGATGGAAATACCTAGCTTTTGAGCGTGGCCGCGTCCCATGTCCCATCGGCAAGATTCAAGCATTTTGGCAGAGCGACCATCACCGGCAGCTTCAGATACGCAGCCACCTCGTCGGAATCATGCATGGTATCGTCGCCGACCTCCACCACTAGTGCGCAGATGAATCCTACGAGCAGTCCCAGCAATACCACGGCCATGTTCAACAACAGCGGATTCGGGGTGAACGGCAGCACTGGAAGATTCGCCGGTTCGGCCACAGCAAATTGCTGGGCTTGATCGCGTTGACCTAGCGCCGTCACCATGGCCGCTTCCTGCTGCTGTTCCAGCAACGCGTTGTAATTCTTCTGCATTTCCTCGTAGTCGCTGTTCAGTGCGGCAAATTGCGTCTGCACCGCCGGCAATCCGCCCACCGATCCCTGCAGATGGGCAAGCCGCTGTTCCAACTGCTGTTGACGGGCCTGCCGCGCCTTGATGTCCACATTCAGCGCAATCAGTTGGCTTCTAAGCTGATCGTTTATGGAAGGCCCGGTCAGTTGCGGCGTCTGCGCGACAAACGCCGCACTCGTCGCCGGTGGAGCATTCTTGATCTCATCCTTCAATACAGCGATGTCGTGCTTCAGCCGCACTACGTCTGGATATAGGGGCGTATATTTCAGCAGGTCGGCACGCAGCTCCTGCTGTTTCTGGGCCAGTTCCACTTCCAGCGGCGAGGCAGGCGCCGGCGCCGAGATTCCCTGGTCGCCGTTTTGTTTCACGTTCAGCACGGACTGCAAGTACACGCGCTGCTGGCTCGCCTGAGTCAGCGCATCCTCGTTGGTTTGCAACGCAGCCTGCGTCTGGCTGATCATCTGCATGTTCGCCTGCGCCTGCTCCGGCAGACTGTCCAGGTGCGACATCTTGAATGCCTGTATCTTCGCCTGCTGCGCTGTCAATCGCTCGGCCGCTGCATTCATCTGCGAGGTCAGAAAAGCGTACGCTCCTTCGGCCCTCTCGCGTCCCTCTCGCAGGTTTTCGTCCATGAATAACTCTGTGAGTGCTTTGGTCACCTCTTGCGCCTGCTGCGGAGTAGCGCCGGTGTAGGAGATCGTGAAGGCTAAAACTCCTCCTCTGCCGTCTTCCGCGTCTGGCACCTCGTCGACGGAGATGTCCTTGCGCATAACAGCAATCACGCGAGTCATGCTGGCCTTCTTGCGCAGCTTGGGGTAGAGATTGTACTTCTCGATGATCTCGGGGAACCCTGTCCCCTTCATCACCTGCAGGTTGATTTCCTCCAGGCGCGTTGTCCCGTCACCGCCGCCGTTCGATTTCACATAGACGGAGGGCATCCTCTGCGCTGTCACCATGATGGTGGCAGTCGATTTGTAGGTGCGCGGTACCAGCGGTATCAGCGCCACACCCACCGCAATCAAGAAGACGGAAGGAACGATGATCCAATACTTGCGGCGTTGGATAACGGAGACAATATCGCCGAGAGACGAGGGTGGTTTACGTTCCATTACTGCGCACCTCCACGGGTGATTGCATTGCCAAGGTTGAATTGGATTCCGCCGCCGAAGCGATTTTGGGTGAACCCAACCGACGGCTGTCCTGGCCCGATTGAAAAAGTTTCGGAAAGCAGGGAGAAGAGAGCGAACAGTTGCATTTTCGATGTCAATTGATAGGCGATTTGCCCCGAGCCGCCATAAAAATCTCCGGCGCCATACCCATAGGTCGCGCTTGCGCCCATATAGACGTACGACCCCGCTCCGCTGAAAATCCAATGGCTCCCCATGGGGAGATAGGCACTACCAACGGCAGTATCGGCCACAATCGGGGGCTCGAATATATCCACCATCAGCGCGCGACTGTATGTGGCCGAGAATTGGGACTGCCGGACCTGGCGGCTGATCGAAGCGGTTATGGCATAACTCGTATCGTTCGCACTGCCAAACAACGCACTGGAAGACTGAGCAAAGAGCGGCCCCACGCCCACCCTGGCGGTCAGAGTTGAGCTCAGCTGCCGTTGATAAACGCCTTGCACGGTTTCCAATGCCTCGTGCCCCCCCGGCCGCAGGCCGTACATGTACACGGGAGTTGCCTCGACACCGACACTATCGCGCGGCGTCCATTGATAGTCCAGCCGCAGGTCTGCCCCGCTGGTGATGAACCTCTCCGCGATGTCCGGATTCGCTCCCGCGACATTGGCCGCAGGAACCATCAAAATATAGGCTCCTGTCAACGTGCCCGTAAACGTCATCCGCGCGCTTATCAAATGCCGGAGGCTGACAGTGGTGGCCGCGTTCGTCATCTCAAAGCTGTTTTCCAGCAATTGCGTGCCCAGCGAGGGTACGGCAACTCCAATTCCCCCGATGGCAAGCGATTGCGGCACATACTCATTGAGACTCAGATAGCGGGCCGCGGTTGTGTCCCACTCCACCACCGTGCGCTCGGACATGGCGTGATTGAGGGTCTGATAAAAGGCCTGGCCAAAATTGTTGACTGCGGAGAATTGCGGATAAGTAGTGTATTGGGGCTGATACAGCGCGTAGTAGTGCGTCCGGCTGCTTTGCAGTTTCAACCCGGCGCTCGCGAGGAACTGCGCATAGGCCGCGTTCTGCTGGTTGGTCTGGGTGCCTAACAAATTTGTCACTTCGCCCCCCGATGCCGTCAGGCCCAATCCAAACCGATCGAACGACTCGTTCTCCGCGCCGATCGCGTTCACTCCTTGATTGAGCGTCAGGCTCGATCCCAGACTTTGCCCAGCCAGCGGCTGATCGGCGGGATTGGTACCCCCGCTGCCGGCCGGAACCGCCTGCGCCAAGGCCCGATTCGCCTGCATCAGCAGCAGCCATGAAGCCATGCACAGCGCCGCGACAAAGGCCAACAGCCTCCTCCCAATCCGTCGATGAAACGACTGGAACTTTCTCATGGAACCACCACGGTATCGCGAGTCTGCAGCAGGATGTCCTTGCTGCCCTTCTTGCCCTTCAGCACGTTGCTATATTGAAACTTCAGCCGCTCCTGTTGACCGTTGGGCAAGACGCGCAGGACATACATCTTGTTCGGCTTTGCGAATTCCCTCAATCCACCCGCCGTCGCAATCGCATCAATGACGCTCATCGGAGGAATCAGCGCATACGTCCCCGGACGCTGAACCTGACCCAGAACATTCACCCGCTGACTGCGAATCTCGGCAACAATCACGCTCACGTCGGGGTCCGTCAGATACTTCGTGAAGCTCGCCTCCAGCTCATTTTGCAGTTCCGTCGGCGTCAGACCGGCGGCCTGCACATCTCCCACCAGAGGAAGAGAAATTTTTCCATCCGGCCGCACCGGAACATTGCGCGATACTTCCGGCTCATGCCAGACATTGATGGTCAGCACATCGTCCGCGCCGATCCGATACCTGGAGTCCATGATCGGCGTTACCCGCGTATCCGGACGCGCCAACGCCGTGTCACCCGCCTGCGTCTTGAACGAGGTGCCGACCGGCGCCGCGGGGGTATTGTCGGGCGTGTTGAATACCTGGCTGGGAGATGGCTCCGCCTGGCCATGCAAATAGCCGCAGGTCAAACCCACCATCGCAACGGCCACTGCGAATTGTGCGAGTCGACCCTGTATTTCTTTTCCACTCTTCATCGGTTCTCCTCAGGGGAACATGCGCCCGAACCTGTATGCCGCAGTCGGGGTAGGCCAGCATCTTTGATCTTGTAGAGCAGTGCCCGATAGCTGATATCGAGCGACTGGGCGGTCTTCCTGCGGTTCCACCTGTGCTCGTTCAAGGCGCGCAATATGATCTGTCGCTCCATCACGCGCACCGCCCGCTGGGTCTGGATTCGCAGTGGAAGATTGCTGTCAGGAATAAAGGGCGAGAGTGCGGAGGTTGTATCGCTGCCGTTCAGCGCTTCTACAATCGCCTGTTCCGTCCCCAGCACCACGTAGCGCTTTACCAGGTTCTCCAGTTCCCGCACGTTCCCGGGCCAGTGATACGACTCGAGCAGTTTGCGCACCGAGCTGGAGAGTGGATCGAGCGAACGGCCAAACTTCAGCTCATAGTGGCGCAGAAAATGGTTCAACAGCAGCGGTACATCGGAACG
The DNA here is from genome assembly GCA_021846065.1 of Acidobacteriota bacterium. Next base: position 1,184 of record JAJZCP010000005.1, on the reverse strand, counting down.
ATGGTCCCGCAGAGACGGCAACTCGATCGAAACAACATTGATGCGGTAATACAAATCGGAGCGGAACCGGCCGGCTTTAATGTCCGCCTGCAGGTTGCGATGGGTGGCGCAGATCAGCCAGATATCCACAACCCGCTCTTCCGTTCCGCCGAGACGGCTGAATCGGAAATCCTGCAGCACCTGCAGCAGTTTCGCTTGCACGGTCGCATCCAGATCGCCAATTTCATCCAGGAACAGCGTGCCATTCTGCGCTTGTTCCACCTTCCCGTTGCGGGTATGGTTCGCTCCCGTAAACGCGCCTTGCTCGTAGCCGAACAGCTCGCTTTCAATCAGCGTATGCGGCAGGGACGGACAATTCACCTGGACAAGCGCCCTGTCCCGCCGCCCCGACAGCATGTGCAGATTCTGGGCAACCACGTTTTTCCCAGTGCCGCTCTCGCCCGTAATCAGTACCGGCATGCCTGCCGACGCTGCCAGCTGCACCTGATGGCGCACAGCCGACATCGCCGGGGAGTTTCCCAGTAGCTCCGGCATGGACGAGAACGTTGGTGAAATTAGTTGCATGGTTTTTTCACTCGGCCCTAACCATGCACGTACAACGCCAAACAGAACGGCACCCCCCTCCTGCCGCTTCAGTGGACAGTCCATTCGGGCGAAACCACCTGTCAATCCAGCGGTAGATCGATTCTCATAATTTTCAGGACATGCACTCTTCGCCCAGCCGTGGCGAGATTCCCCGAGCTGGATGACATGTCCCTGCAACCATGTTTCCCCAAAAGAAATAGGAAGTTATCTTCGCATTGGGTAAAAGTTTTCACACTCGCGGGAAGGGATGCCCTCGGAGCGGGATGGGCAAAAGAATGAACGAAATCGGGGCACTGGGCCCGCGCTTTCCAATGGCCCAGGGAACCGGAGCGCCTGTGGCCGCCGGGGTGGGGAAAACCCCCCAAAGGTTACCCCCGGGGTACTCTTTTTGCGGTTACTAAAAGGCTCTTGTCAATTGCATTGTGAACATGCAGAATCAGTTGAGCAACGGACGCGAGCAAGACACCACGGAAGTGCAAGCGTCTGGAAATGAAGAGGGAATGATGCTCAAGCGAAAAGGACAAAATATAGCCTGCCTGACCCTCGTGGCCTCTTCCAGGAAAACACGCTCATTTCCTGCACGCAACAAACTTGTATCT